>NZ_JAEUFG010000015.1 GCF_018588585.1 Bacillus sp. SM2101 | reverse complement strand
GAAGCTACACCGTATCTGATCTCACTACCATCCCACACCTTAAGGAGTGGGCTTTCCCGTTCGTGAAAATCTGTAAGTTCCTTTACCATTTTCTATAAGCACAAGGACATGCGTAGCATTCGAAGCCGTACCTTTTAGGTTTAAGGATTGAAACTAAACAAAAAAATTAGAAAATAGTAAACTTAGAAATAACAAAAGGGGGCCTGCGGCCCCCTCTACTTTTTTCATTTAGTTGCTTTCACATTAATTGTTACTCTTCGTTTTTTCATTAAAGCACGTATACATCCAGTGTTCTCATTCATACTGTCAGTAAACATAGCAACAATTTTTTCGAAAAGAACCTTACAATTAGACAGCTTTAGTAGATTTTGACTCATCAGCTTCGTGATTTTTGTATTCCTCTTCCCAAAAATCAGCACCTTCAATACCTAACTTGCTAGGGTTAAATACTGGATCCTTACCTGCTCTTTTCTGAGTTTCATAATCTTTAAGTACTCTTAACGCTGGTTTCGTCAACAGTAATATTGCTATTATATTTAACCATGCCATACTACCAACACCAACATCACCTAAGCCCCAAGCTAAATCTGCAGTTTTTACACTTCCATAAAAGACAACAAATAACAGCGCAACTTTTAATAAATATTCAGACCAAACCCGTCGCACTTTACGGTTAAGATATGCTAGGTTTGTTTCAGCCATATAGTAGTATGCCATAATTGTTGTAAAAGCGAAGAAGAGAAGTGAAATCGAAACAAACGGTGCTCCGAAGCCAGGTATTTGTGATTCTATTGCTTGTTGTGTATATACTGGTCCTGGTTCTACATCTGCTAAATTATTGACAATCGGCGCTTCCCCTTCTGGTGTAACATTATACATACCAGTAATAATAATCATAAATGCCGTTGCTGAGCATACAAACAACGTGTCTATGTATACTGAGAACGCCTGAACAAGTCCTTGTTTTGCAGGGTGTGAAACTTCAGCTGCTGCTGCTGCATGAGGTCCCGTACCTTGACCAGCCTCATTAGAGTAAATACCTCGTTTGACTCCCCATGCAATAGCTGCACCTAAAATACCACCAAAAGTAGCATCTGTCCCAAAAGCACTGCTAAAGATAAGACTAAACACTTCAGGAACCTGTGAGATGTTTGTAATTAAGATGTACATAGAAACTAAAATATATCCTATAGCCATAAATGGTACAACTACTTGAGCAACATGGACAATACGTTTAATTCCACCGAAAATAATTAACGCTAGGAATACAACTAAAAACACACCTGTAATCGTAGGGTTTATCCCAAATGCATTGTCCATTCCTGCCGCTATACTGTTAGCTTGTACACCTGGTAAAAGCATTCCAGTTGCAATAACAGTAACAAGCGCAAATAAAATTGCGTACCATTTTATTTTAAGACCTTTTTCGATATAGAACGCTGGTCCACCACGATATTCACCATCTTGTTTCGTTTTAAAAACTTGCCCCAAGGATGATTCTACGAAAGCGGAGCCAGCACCTAAAAAGGCAATTAGCCACATCCAGAACACTGCTCCAGGCCCTCCATATGCTATCGCAGAAGCAACACCAGCAATATTCCCGGTACCTACGCGCCCAGATAAAGATAGTGCTAACGCTTGGAAGGATGATACTCCTGATTTGGAGCTTTTTCCCTCAAACATTAATTTAATCATTTCTTTAAAGTATCTGACTTGAACAAATCTCGTAGCAATCGTAAAGAATAAGCCTGCTCCTAAACATAAATAAATCAGATAATTACTCCAAATATGATCATTTAGCCATCCTACAACACTTGTCATTACATTTTATCCCCCTTGTTTTTTAGTTTAGTAGAATAATAATAAAGTTTTATTCAAAAATCTTTTCTATGAAGATTTTTATAACTAAGTAGTGTATTAGTATGATTATTCATAATTCTCAGTTTATCAAAAACAATAGGGATATTTATTCATATAATAACATTATTATTCAAATTGTAAGAAGTGTCAAATAAAAGAAAATTTTGACTATTATTAGATATTCATCCATGTTTCGTCTTGAGGATTTTCACTCCATTTCAACAGTTTCGAAATATCTTCTTGAGTTATATACCCGTTCTTAGCAGCTACTTCAGTTAAAGCCGCAAAATCTGTTAACGAATAAGCTCTTACATTAGCTTCATCTAATTTTTGCTGACCTGCAAGTAGTCCATACGTAAAAATTGAAGCGATTCCTAACACATTACAGCCTTCTGCTCTAAGTGCCTCAACAACTGTTAACGCGCTTCCTCCAGTAGAGATTAAATCTTCAACCACGACAACATTTTGGCCTTCAGACACGACACCTTCTATTTGGTTTCCTTTCCCATGGCCTTTGGCCTTACCTCGAACGTAGCACATAGGTAGATTCATTCTTTCACTTACCAAAGCAGCATGTGCAATGCCGCCTGTAGCTGCACCAGCTATGACATCTGTTTCAGGGAAATGTTCTTTAATTAATTCTACTAAGCCGTCCGCTATATCTGTTCGAACACGAGGATAAGATAACGTTAAGCGATTATCACAGTAGATCGGTGATTTCATTCCTGAAGACCATGTAAAAGGGTTATTTGGTTGTAAAAAAACCGCTTTAATTTCTAATAAATGTTCAGCTATTTTTGCTTTCATATGGAGGCTCCTTCCCATCCTGCTTTCATTTTTTTATATGCTGCTATCGGATCTTGCGCTTTCGTAATACTTCTCCCGACGACTATAGCGGTGGAACCTAACTGGCGAGCCTTTTCTGGAGTTGCAATACGGACTTGATCGTCTTGATTGTCTGTTAATTGACGAATGCCTGGTGTTACAGTAGCAAACCCTTTTCCTAGTTCTTTCTGAATCATCGGTACTTCTAGTGTTGAACAAACAATACCATCTAACCCACTTTGTTTTGCGTTACTTGCATAATGAAGCACAACATTATCAAGTGAATGATCAATAAGTAGTTGCTCACTTAACATTTGTTGTGAGGTGCTGGTCAGTTGTGTAACAGCAATACAACTCGGACGATCATTTCCAGAAGGCGTACCCGCTTCAAGACCTTCCATCGCCGCTTCCATCATTTGCTTCCCACCAGCAGCATGAACATTGATAATATCGACACCTAATCGTGCGATTCCTTTCATGGCAGACTTTACTGTATTAGGAATATCATGTAGTTTTAAATCTAAAAAGATGTTGTGACCGGCATTTTTTAACTGTGCAACAATTTGAGGACCTTCCTGATAGAAAAGTTCCATACCTACCTTGAGATAAAGGTTTTCACCATGAAAATTCGCTAAAAATTGATTTACTTGCTCCTGTTCTGCAAAATCAAGAGCAATGATTAATGGTCTTTTCACGCTCTTTCCAGCTCCTTCCTATACAGTCTGATATATGATCAATACCAAGCTTATCAAGTAATAATGGCAGTTCTTCAATGATATTTGGACATACGAATGGATCCACGAAATTTGCTGTTCCTACAGCGACAGCACTTGCACCTGCATATAAATATTCAATAACGTCCTCAGCTGTTTGCACTCCTCCCATCCCAATGATTGGTATGGAGACCTTTTGACTCACTTCGTAAATCATTCTAATTGCAACAGGTTTAATCGCTGGCCCAGACAACCCACCTGTACGATTCGCTAAAATTGGCTTAGCCGTTCTTAGGTCAAGACGCATCCCTAAAAGTGTATTAATCATCGTTAAGCCATCAGCTCCGGCTTCTTCAACTGCTGTTGCCATATCAACGATATTCGCTACATTCGGTGAAAGCTTCACATATACTGGCACAGTAGATACTTCTTTTACTTGTTTTGTTAAATCATGCGCAACCTCAGGTATTGTTCCAAATGCTATGCCACCAGTTTTCACATTTGGGCAAGAAATATTCAGTTCCAGCGCATGAACATTTTTCGCTTTAGATATCTCTTGAGCAACTTCAACATAGTCTTCGACTTGTGAACCTGCTACATTCGCAATAATTGGGACATCATATTGTTCCAACCATGGTAATTCCTCAGCTAACACTTTTTCAAGCCCTGGATTCTGTAAGCCTATGGCATTTAACATGCCTGCTGAAGTTTCAGCGACACGTGGAGTAGAATTACCAAAGCGTGGCTCGAGTGTAGTTGCTTTAATCATTATTGCTCCAAGGTTACTTAAATCATATAGATTTGCATATTCCTTACCAAAGCCAAAGCAACCGGAAGCTGGCATAATTGGATTTTTCAACTTCAGTCCTGGTAACTCTATGTTAAGTCGATTCATAATACCACCTCTCCAACCTTAAACACTGGACCATCGCTACAAACCTTCTTGTACGATGTACCTTCAGGATCTTCTTGTGTATGACAAACGCATGCAAAACATGCACCGATCCCACAGCCCATACGTTCTTCAAGAGAAATAAAGGCCTTTTTATCTTGATAGCGGTCTTCTATCACTTTTAACATTGGGGTAGGACCACATGAGAAAAGAACATCAAAAGATAATTGATATTGATCGATTACATCAGTCACAAAACCTTTTATACCTAACGATCCATCTACAGTTGCAATATGTGTTGAGCCAAGCTCTGAAAACTGCTGTTCATAAAAAGCTACCTGTTTATCTTGAAAACCTAAAACATGTATAACCTTCACACCTTTTGCAACGAGTTGCTTTGAAAGCTCATATAATGGTGGAACTCCGATACCGCCACCTACTAATAGAGCTGTGTTTCCTCGTTTAGTTTCGTTAATTGGGAAACCATTGCCCAATGGCCCTAATACATTGACTGTCCCATTGTTTATTCTAGAAAGGACTCGTGTGCCGAGTCCTTCCTTACGATAAATCATTGTAAATTGGCTATTCTTTTTATCCACATTCGCAATACTAATTGGACGACGTAGCAAAGGCTCTGCCCCTTCTGAAACTTTAATATGCACGAACTGTCCTGGCTCTCCCATTTGTGTTACCAGGTCACCTTGTAATACCAATTCAAAAATATCTTGTGCAATTTCTCTTTGAGAAACTACCTGCATGTCCTCTTGCATTATCATGAATGTGTCACCTCTTTAGCTTGCTCAAATTGAGGCATCGCTTCTGCTGAAAATGTCATCGACTCGAGAACACGTAATATTGCTTGTGCTGTATCAAGACTTGTCAAGCATGGTACATTATTTTCAACTGATTCCCTTCTAATTCTAAAACCGTCTCGAGCAGGCTGCTTACCTTTCGTTAATGTGTTAATGACAAACTGGGCTTTTCCTTGTCTAATAACATCAAGCAAATTAGGTTTATCTGTTCCGATTTTGTTAACGACAGTCACAGGAATATTTTCTTTTGCTAGAAAATCAGCAGTACCACTTGTCGCTAATACTTGATAACCTATACGGTGAAATCTTTTAGCGATCATTAAAGCTTCTTCTTTATCTTTATCTGCTACAGTTAGAAGGACCGAACCAAATTGTTGGACTCTCATACCAGCTGCAACAAGCCCTTTATACAAAGCTTTTTCTAATGTATTGTCTTTACCCATTACTTCTCCAGTTGACTTCATTTCTGGTCCTAATGTAATATCAACGCGACGTAATTTCGCAAACGAAAAGACTGGTACTTTTACAAATACCCCTTTGCTTTCCTCATGTAAACCAGTTGAATAACCAAGCTGTTCTAGTTTCGCACCTAGTATTACTTTTGTTGCGATATTAGCCATAGGCACACCTGTGATTTTACTTAAAAACGGTACCGTACGACTTGATCGTGGATTTACTTCTATGACGTATACATCTTGCTTATACACGATAAATTGGATATTCAGTAGCCCGACGATGTTTAAACCTTTAGCCAGTGACGTTGTATAATCAACTATTTTCTGTTTTACATCAGACGATAATGTTTGTGGTGGATACACAGCGATCGAGTCACCTGAGTGTACACCAGCTCGTTCAATATGTTCCATAATGCCAGGAATGTATACACTTTCCCCATCAGAAATCGCGTCAACCTCTATTTCTTTACCAATCATATACCTATCAATTAGTACTGGATGCTGTGGATTTACTTTGACAGCATTTTTCATGTAATGAAGCAGCTCTTCCTTTTTATATACAATTTCCATTGCTCTTCCACCTAAAACGTAAGATGGACGAACAAGTACTGGATAACCGATTCTGTCAGCTACTTGTACAGCTTCCTCTACAGAAGTAGCCGTTTTTCCTTTAGGTTGTGGTATACCTAACTGTGTTATTGTATGTTCAAACTTATCTCGATCTTCAGCGCGATCCAAGTCTTCTAGTGATGTTCCTAAAATTTTCACTCCACGTTTTGCTAGTTCATTCGCTAAATTAATCGCTGTTTGTCCGCCAAACTGGACAACAACACCGATAGGCTTCTCTAAGTCAATAATATGCATGACATCTTCAATCGTTAACGGTTCGAAATAGAGCTTATCTGATACACTAAAATCTGTTGAAACCGTTTCTGGGTTGTTATTAATTATGATTGATTCATATCCTGCCTCTTTAATAGCCCAAACTGAATGAACTGTTGCGTAGTCAAATTCCACACCTTGTCCGATACGTATAGGACCAGAACCTAAAACAACCACGCTCTCTTTCTCAGAAACAATTGATTCATTTTCTTCCTCATATGTTCCATAATAATACGGTGTTGTAGATTCAAATTCTGCAGCGCATGTATCAACCATTTTATATACAGGAATGATGTTCGACTGTTTTCTAAATTCATATACTTGATGTTCTGTTTGATTCCATAGTTTAGCGATTGTTATGTCTGCAAAGCCAAGTTCTTTTGATTCATGTAACACGTCTTTATCACCAATGTTATTCTGCAGAACAGTTTCAAAACGAACGATATTTTGAAATTTTTGCAGGAAAAATAAGTCAATTGCACTCCATTCATGGAGCTGCTCAATTGTAATACCACGACGGAGTGCCTCTCCTACATAAAATAACCGCTCATCGCCAGCCTTACGGATGCGTTTTTCAATCATTGCATCACTATGAGCACTTGCTTCATCTAGCTCTAGATGAAATACACCAGCTTCTAGTGAACGAACAGCTTTTAAGATCGATTCTTCAAAGTTTCTACCGATTGCCATTACTTCCCCAGTAGCTTTCATTTGTGTGCCAAGATGACGATTCGCTGATTCAAATTTATCGAATGGCCATCTAGGAATCTTTGAAACGACATAATCTAATGCAGGTTCAAAACAAGCATATGTTTTTCCAGTAACAGGGTTAATCATTTCATCTAATGTTAGTCCAACTGCAATTTTTGCAGCTAGCTTTGCTATCGGATAGCCAGTTGCTTTTGATGCCAGTGCTGATGAGCGACTTACACGAGGGTTTACCTCGATGATAAAATAGTCAAAGCTGTGTGGGTCTAAAGCGAGCTGAACATTACATCCACCTTCAATTTTTAATGCTCGAATAATTTTTAAAGAAGTATTCCTTAACAATTGATACTCACGATCACTAAGTGTTTGGCTTGGTGCTACAACAATGGAGTCACCAGTATGGATGCCAACTGGGTCGATATTTTCCATATTACATACTACAATGGCATTATCATTAGAATCACGCATCACTTCATATTCGATTTCTTTAAAGCCTGCAATACTTCTTTCCACTAAACATTGATTAACTGGACTCATCTTTATTCCGCTTGATACGATTTCATGGAGCTCTTCCTCGTTATGACAAATACCTCCACCAGTGCCACCTAACGTATATGCTGGTCTAACGATGATTGGATAACCTACTTCTTCAACAAAACTTCGTGCCTCTTCAAGCGTATGAATAATTTCACTTTGTGGTACAGGCTCATTTAATTCATTCATTAAATTACGAAACAGTTCACGATCTTCTGCTTTTTCAATTGCATCAAGCTTTGTACCTAATATCTCAACATTGCATTCATCTAACACACCTGATTTTGAGAGCTCAACAGCTAAGTTTAAACCAGTTTGTCCCCCTAATGTTGGTACTAATGCATCAGGCCTTTCTTTACGAATAATTCTGCTTACAAATTCAGTAGTAAGTGGTTCAATATAAACTTTATCTGCTATTTCTGTGTCGGTCATGATTGTAGCTGGATTAGAATTAACTAGAATAACACGGTACCCTTCTTCTTTTAACGCTAGACAAGCTTGTGTCCCCGCATAATCGAATTCTGCTGCTTGTCCAATAATGATCGGTCCTGATCCAATTACTAAAATCGTCTCAATGTCTACACGTTTTGGCATACTTTTTCTCCC
Organism: Bacillus sp. SM2101; assembly: GCF_018588585.1. Lineage (NCBI taxonomy): Bacteria > Bacillati > Bacillota > Bacilli > Caryophanales > Bacillaceae > Bacillus > Bacillus sp. SM2101. The sequence goes on along the minus strand of NZ_JAEUFG010000015.1, from coordinate 93,934 downwards.
TCTCTCTTGTATGTTTCAATTAGGCTCATAAATTCATCGAATAAACCGTTAGCATCTTCTGGACCCGGTGAAGCTTCAGGGTGATATTGAACTGTAAAAGCTGGATAATCTTGATGAGCTAAGCCTTCTATTGTTCCATCATTTAAAGCGATGTGAGTAACATTTAATTTTGTATTTGAAATTGACTGTTCATTTACTGTATATCCATGGTTTTGTGAAGTAATATCTACTTTTCCAGTTTCAAGATTTTTAACTGGATGATTCGATCCACGATGACCAAACTTCATTTTTTCTGTGCTTGCTCCACAAGCTAGAGCAAATAATTGATGCCCTAAACAAATTCCAAATAGCGGTACTTTGCCGATAATGCCGTTAATCATATCGATTGCTTCAGGTACATCCATCGGGTCTCCTGGTCCATTACTTAACATGACACCATCAGGGCTAAGTCTTAATATCTCTTCAGCTGTAACATTATATGGAACGACAATTACATCACAATTACGATTGTTTAATTCTCGTAAAATCCCATGTTTCATCCCATAATCCACTAATACGACCTTATAACCACGGCCTGGGCTAGGGTATGGACTTTTCGTTGATACCTTCTGTACTTGATTTGTAGGAAGTGTAGTTGAAGATAAACGCTTGATCATTTCAGCTACATCAACGTCCATGGAGCAAATAGCACCTTTTAAAGCTCCATGATGACGAATAATTCTCGTTAGTTTCCTAGTATCTATTCCTGCTATCCCTGGAATGTTTTGCTCTTTAAAAAATTCATTTATTGTATATTGATTTCTCCAGTTAGAAGGGTGTTCACTAAATTCTTTCACAATGAACCCGTTTATCGCAGGAGTAATTGACTCAAAATCATCTCGATTTATGCCATAATTTCCGATTAAAGGGTAAGTCAAAGTTACGATTTGGCCACAATATGATGGATCTGAAAGTATCTCTTGATATCCTGTCATACCTGTATTAAAAACTACCTCACCAACCGTATCTTTCTCACTACCAAATGCTCTTCCAACAAACACTGTTCCATCTTCTAAAATTAATTGTCGTTTCATATAAGAATTCATCCCTTCTGCCATACAATTTTTCCGTTAACTAATGTCATTACAGGCCAACCTTTACAAGTCCATTCAGCAAATGGCGTATTTTTCCCTTTTGAAGCAAATGTTTCAGGGTCAATTGTTTGTTCCAATTCAAGATCTATAATTGTTAAATCTGCATGGGATCCTACTTGTAAGCTTCCAAACGGAAGATTAAACACTTCTGCTGGCTTTTTAGTTAAATAATTTATTAGCTCCTCTAAGGTAATAATGCCTTTTTCAACAAAATGTGTATAAAGAAGCGGAAACGCTGTTTCTAGACCTACAATTCCAAATGGTGCAAGCTCCATTCCTTCTGATTTTTCTTCTGCAGTGTGAGGAGCATGATCTGTAGCAATAAAATCTATTGTCCCATCTAACAATCCTTCAATTAATGCTTCTTTATCAGCCTTTGATCTAAGTGGTGGGTTCATTTTATAATTTGAATCTAGCCCTGGGATATCGTCATCTGTTAACAGTAGATGATGTGGAGTCACTTCGGCTGTAACATTAATTCCAGCGCGTTTCGCATCTCTAACTACTCTTACTGATTCCTTTGTACTAATATGACAAACGTGATAATGACAATTCGCTGCCTCTGCTAATAGTACGTCTCTCGCAATATGAACTGATTCACATACTGACGGAATGCCATTCAAGTGATGTTTTGCTGAAAAATCTCCTTCGTGCACAGCACCTTTATTAATCAACGTATTTTCCTCACAATGCGCAACGATCGACATATTTAAATCGGCTGCCCTTTTCATTGCCTCAAGCATTTTATGTGCTGATTGCACGCCTACTCCGTCATCTGTGAAGGCAAATGCGCCTGCCTCTTTTAGCTGTTCAAAATCCGTTAGCTCCTCTCCAAGCTGACGAGTTGTTATAGCTGCGTACGGTAAGACACGGACATGTGCTGTTTCTTCGATTCGTTTTTGGAGCCAATTCATTTGATCTTTCGTATCAGGAACAGGACGGGTATTAGGCATCGCTGCAATCGTCGTAAACCCACCTTTAGCTGCTGCTAATGAACCTGTCTCAATTGTTTCTTTATGTTCACCACCAGGCTCACGCAAATGTACATGTAAGTCAACAAATCCTGGTGATATGACCTTACCCTTAACATCAATCACCTGTGTATTTGTCGTATCAATACCCTCGCCAATTTCCACGATTTTCCCATCTTCAATTTTTAAATTTATCGATTCTAATGCCCCATTTTCGTTGAACCACTTACCATTAGTTAGTACAATACTCATTTGTTAATCCCCCTTGTACAGATTGTAATGCTCTTTGAATAACAGCCATACGAATATATACACCATTTTCCATTTGCTTAAAGATTCTAGATCGACCACATTCCACTAATTCACTAGCTATTTCCACTCCACGGTTCACTGGGGCTGGATGTAAAATAATACTATGTGCTTGCATTTGCTTTTCTCTCTCAATTGTTAATCCGTAAGATTCATGATAGCTTTGTGAAGCATGATCATTTCCTTCTTGATGACGTTCATGTTGAATACGTAATAGCATCAATACATCACTTGTCTGTACCGCCTCATCTATGTCAACATACTTACCAAATTGATTCGTTTCATCTCGCCATTCATCTGGTGCAGAGAACATCACATGAGCTCCAAGTCTTGTTAATACTTCAGAGTTAGAACGTGCTACACGACTATGACGAATATCGCCAACGATCGCAACCTTCAACCCTTTAAATGTTCCAAACTCCTCTTTAATCGTGTATAAATCAAGCAATGATTGTGTTGGATGATGACCACATCCATCACCTGCATTAATGATAGGGATGCTGATTTGTTCACGTAATTCATCATAATATTGGTCTTCTTCGTGTCTAATGACAACCGCATTTGCTCCGATTGCTTGTAACGTTCTCACAGTATCGTATAAGCTTTCGCCTTTTTGGACACTTGTGTTTGACGCATCGAAATTTAACACATGCGCTCCAAGCTTTTTCTCTGCTACTTCAAAGCTAAACTTCGTTCTTGTGCTAGGTTCGTAAAACAAATTAGCAATAAATTTGTTCTGCGCAATATCAGTCCATTCACCACTAGAAAACCGATGCGCATCTTGCAATATCATTTCAATATCATTCGTTGATAGCTGATTCATCGCGAGTAAATGTTTCATATTATGATCCCCTTTTTGGTTTTTAGTGTTACATTTATTTAAGAAAAAACACCCTACAAATTTGTGTAGGGTGTTTGAAAGACATTTCAGCGTTATGATACGATCATGATTCATTTTGCGTATCAAATACACTTATTACCTTACACCCTTACTAGTCTCACAGGACTTATTTAAAAGGTTTAGCCGCTTATTTGTTGCTTATCTACCGATAATCCAAACATTTCATTAGTACCATAACTAGACTCTTTGCCAGGTAGTATAAGATGAAGTATAACACCACAAATTGCTGCTAATGCCATACCAGCAATTTGCAACTGATCTGTAACTTGAACAAAAGCTCCACCAACACCGATGACTATAATAACTGACGAAATGATTAAGTTTCTTGTATTTCCTAAATCAACTTTATTATCTATTAACATACGTAAGCCTGATGATGCAATAATTCCAAATAATAATATTGATACACCGCCCATGACAGGAGATGGAATTGAACCAATTAATGCTGTTATTTTACCGATAAATCCAAAACATATTGCAAACACGGCTGCGCCTCCGATAACAAATACACTGAACACTTTCGTAATTGCTAAGACACCTATATTTTCTCCGTAAGTAGTATTAGGAGGCCCCCCTAATGTTGCTGCAATCATTGTTGCAATACCATCACCTAAGATTGAGCGATGGAGCCCAGGTTTTTCTATAAAATTCCGCCCTACAACTTTACTTAAGACCATCTGATCACCGATATGCTCTGCAATTGTTACTATAGCGACTGGAACCATGATAAGAGCAATTTCCCAGTCTAAGCTTGGTGTATAGTTTACAAATGGAATATAGAAATCTGGCACTTCGAAGAGCTTTGCTTCACGAATCGGAGTGAGATCAACAATGCCCATAAAAAATGCATATGTGTACCCGCCAACAATACCTATTAAAAGGGGAATGAGTCCAAAGAAGCCTTTTAAAAACACTGAACAAATAATTGTTAATGCGAGTGTCACTATAGCCACTGAGAAATACGTTGGATTGTAAATTAACTCTTTTGATGGTGCACCTGCATTTTCATACATTGCCATTCCAACAGCAACATTCGCTAAGCCTAGACCTATTACAATGATCACAGGACCTACAACTACAGGTGGTAAGATGCGCATAATCCACTTCAAACCAAAACCTTTAATAAGTAAAGCTACAATCCCATAGACGACACCTGCTAAAAAACTTCCTAACATTGCAGCCTGTGGACCTCCGGCTGTTTTTGCTAAAATAATAGGTACAATAAATGCGAATGAGGAGCCTAAATATGCAGGTATTTGACCTCTAGTTATTAATAAGTAGGCTAGAGTTCCGAGACCACTTGAAACAAGTGCTACTCCAGGACTTAAATCGACTAAAAAGGGAACTAGTATTGTAGCTCCAAACATTGCAAATAAGTGTTGGATACTAAATATAATCCATTTACTTAAGGGTGGGACTTCATGTACATTAAGAGTTACATCCTTTTGCTTCATCTCCAACTTTGTCTCCTCCTCTGTAAAACACTCACTAGAAAAATCCATATAAAAACCCTCTTTGTTTTATATACAAAGAGGGTGTGCAAACTACTCAAGTATCCACATACTTGAGGTTGTACCCTCTTAGTTATCTCACAGGATAACCTTTAAAAGGGGATTAAATTTCATAAATACCTACTTGATCAACTTGATCAACTTCTTCTAATTTAACAACTATTTTTTCGGCATTAGAAGTTGGAATGTTTTTACCTACAAAATCTGCTCTTATCGGTAGCTCTCTATGGCCTCGATCAACTAAGACTGCCAATTGTATTTGAGCTGGCCTACCTACATCGATTAACGCGTCCATTGCTGCACGAACTGTGCGTCCAGTAAACAACACATCATCGACTAATATTACCTTTTTATTTGTAATATCTATCGGTAAATGAGAACCTTTCACAAGCGGTTCTTTATTCGATGTCGTGTTTGTTAGATCATCTCTATATAATGTGATGTCTAGTTCACCTATTGCGATTTTGTCTCCTTCGATTTGCTCAATCTTTTCTGCCAACCTATTAACAAGATATATACCCCGAGTTTTAATTCCAACGAGGACACAATCCTTGATACCTTTGTTCTTTTCAATAATCTCATGTGCAATACGAGTTAGTGCTCTGCGAATAGCTTGATTATCCAATACTACAGCTTTTTGCATCGTTATCACCTCTGATTATAAATGGTGGTCAACAGCATAAAAAAATCCTCACACCTGTGGCGAGAGGATTCATAATTGTAGTGCTACTACAATTATTCTTAAATATAATTCCGTATCCTTCTCAGCCTCACGGGACTGGGTTAAAGATCTAGTATGCAACTACATTTAGAATATATTAACGGTTAGGTAATGTCAATATTATTTTTTAATCTCATTTAATACTGTGACAAATTCTGAAGGCAAAGGAGCTTCAAATTCCATATATTTATTCGTTCTAGGATGATCAAAACCTAGAATTGCCGCATGAAGTACTTGTCCATTTGTTTTTAATGTTTTCTTTGGACCATATTTTGGGTCTCCAACTAGAGGGTAGCCAATATATTTCATATGAACACGAATCTGGTGTGTTCTTCCTGTTTCAAGTTGGCATTCAATTAGAGTGTAATTATTAAATCTTTCAAGTACTTTAAAGTGCGTAACTGCATCTTTTGAATGCTCGTCAGTTACTGTCATACTTTGGCGATCACGTTTATCTCGTCCAATTGGTGCATCAATCGTTCCCTTATCATGAGGAATAACACCATGAACGATCGCCTTGTATTTACGTGTGACAGTTTTATTTACTAACTGATTGACTAATGATTCATGGGCTACATCATTTTTGGCTACCATTAAAAGCCCTGATGTATCTTTATCAATTCTATGAACAATTCCTGGCCTTAGCACCCCGTTAATACCAGACAAATCTGTACAATGTGCTAAAAGTCCATTTACTAATGTACCTTCCATATGTCCTGGTGCAGGGTGAACAACCATTCCACTATCCTTATTAACTACGATTACATCTGCATCCTCATAGTAAATATCTAATTCCATATCCTGTGGAATCACATCTAGTTCTTCAGCTGCTGGTACAATTATTTTCACAGCGTCCTCTATATTACATTTATAATTAGGTTTAACATTCTTGTCATTAACCGTAATATTTCCAGCTTTAATCCATTGCTGTACTTGAGAACGAGACCATTCATTTTCATGCTCTGAAATTACTTTGTCAAGCCTTTCGTTACGCTGTTCATTTGTTACAATTAACTCAATAACATCCATTAATTTTTCTCCTTCTCTCGTCCATCTAGTAGTGTATGGATAATTACCAGTATGACTCCAACAACTAATGCAGCATCTGCAATATTAAAGATTGGGTAATCATAACTAAAAATATTCGTAAAATTAATAAAATCAACAACTTCTTTTCTAAACAGACGGTCAATAAAATTACCGACGGCTCCTCCAAGCATTAATGCTAGTGCAACACGTATCAACACCTGTGTTTGAGGGAGTTTTTTCATATAATAAATAATACCAATGATGACAATCGTTGTGACAATATAAAAGAACCAAAGCTGTCCTTCCAATATACCCCAAGCCGCTCCTCTATTACGATGTGAAGTTATGTATAAAAAATTTTCTATAACTGGTAGATGATCACCATACTCCATTTTTGTAACAATCATCCACTTTGTTACTTGATCCATTAAAATAACGATTAATGCTAAGATATAATAATACACAGAAGTACCTCCATGAAATATAATGTACTTCTGCATTTTAGCATATTGTCTTGAAAAGAAACAACGAATTCATAATAATATATTCACCAATAATGCTATTGTTAAAATAATACGGTAATATTTTAATGTATATAATTGTTTGGATAATTTACTTCATCAATTGTTCTAACAGTCGGGAAGATTCGCAGTTTGTCTAGGGGGATTCTTTTACCTGTTGATTCGCATAAGCCATAAAGGCCTAAATCAATTTTCGCTAATGCTCTATTTACATCATCTAGGTCTTCTTTGACATAATGAATAATCTCCATATGTTTCTCATCATTTAATGTACATTCGTCATCTTTATCTACTTGCCCTAACCTTGTTTCTAGTTCCAACTTTGCAAGCTCTAATTCTGCTTTTATCTCTGCTGTTTGTTCATACATACATAAACCTCCTAAGATACGAAGCAGTTGTTATTGATGACAATAGTATATGCTTATTTACAACATATCCTGTAAACTACATTTTTCCATTACATTAACGGACAACAAAGAAAACCTTAGCAGATAAAACACTGCTAAGGTTGTTCATTTATTCAGTATAATGTTCCTTAACTACTGTTGCGCACCTCGAGCATATCGTTGGATGATCTTTATCCTCACCTACTGTTTGTGAAACAACCCAACAGCGTTCACACGTCTCTCCTTCAGCTGGTGATACAACAATTGCAGTCTGATCAAATTTTTGTGCATTCGCAGGTGCATCTTCTAGCATTCCTGCAATGTTAAATCCTGAAACGATAAATAGTTGCTTCACATCTTCTTCAATGGCATTTAAGAGATGTTTAGTATCATCAGTAGTATATAATGCAATATGAGCATTTAATGATTTACCTATCACTTTTTCATTCCGAGCCACTTCTAATGCCTTTAACACATCGTCACGAAGAGACATAAATGCATCCCATTTCTCTTCAATTTGTGTAGCATTTTGTAATTCCATTGCTTCAGGCATGTCGACTAACTGCACACTTTGCTCTGATACTGTATTAATATGCGACCATACCTCGTCTGCTGTATGAGGTAGTATAGGTGCTACAAGCTTCGTAAGTGCTAATAAAGACTCATACATGACTGTTTGAATTGCACGACGGTTCATATCATTTGGTGCATCAATGTATAAAATATCCTTAGCAAAATCTAAATAGAATGAACTTAAATCAATCGTACAAAAATTATGAACATCGTGGAAAATACTCGCAAATTCATATGTTTCATAAGATTTCTTTACTTTGTTAATGATTTTATTGAGTTTAATGAGCATATATCGATCAACTTCTCTTAAATCTTCATATGCCACTGTGTCTTTAGTTGGTTCAAAATCGAATAAATTCCCTAATAAGAAGCGGAATGTATTACGAATTTTGCGATATACTTCAGCTACTTGCTTTAATATAGCATCTGAGATGCGAACGTCTGATTGATAATCAACTGAAGCTACCCATAAGCGTAAAATATCGCCACCTAATTGTTTCATTACTTTCTCTGGAACGACAACATTCCCGATAGACTTACTCATTTTTCTACCTTCTCCATCAAGCACAAAGCCGTGGCTCAATACACCTTTATATGGAGCATGTCCAGTAACCGCAACAGATGTAGATAAGGAAGAATTAAACCAACCGCGATATTGGTCAGACCCTTCTAAATACAAATCTGCTGGACGTTGTAGGTCGTCTCTTTCGAGAAGAACGGCTTGATGAGAAGATCCTGAATCAAACCATACATCCATAATGTCTTGTTCCTTTGAAAACTTTCCATTTGGACTAGAAGGATGTGAAAAGCCTTCTGGGAGCAAGCCTTTTGCATCTTGTTCAAACCAAATATTTGAGCCGTGCTCTCTAAATAGGTCAGATACATGATTAATCGTTTCATCTGTAATAATAGGCTCTCCGTTCTCCCCATAGAACACAGGAATAGGTACACCCCAGGCACGTTGTCTAGAAATACACCAATCCCCACGATCTCTCACCATGTTATGCAAGCGGGTTTCGCCCCATTCCGGTACCCATTTTGTTTCTTTTACTGAGTTAAGTAAATCTTCTCGTATTTTATCTATTGAAGCAAACCATTGCGCTGTCGCTCTAAATATTGTAGGCTTTTTAGTTCTCCAGTCATGTGGATACGAATGCGTGATAAAATTAAGTTTGAGTAGAGCTCCAACTTCCTCTAATTTCTCAGTAATTGGCTTATTCGCTTGATCATAGAACAACCCTTCAAAGCCTGGTGCCTCAGTAGTCATATAACCCATTTCATTTACAGGGCAAAGCACATCTAAACCGTATTTTTTTCCTACGATAAAGTCATCTTCCCCATGACCAGGTGCAGTATGGACACATCCAATACCTGCATCTGTCGTTACATGATCTCCTAACATGACAAGACTATCACGCTCATAAAACGGATGTGCAGCAACGACATTCTCTAAAAGATGTCCTTTTATGGATTTTACTGTTGTCGTATTCTCCCAGCCAATTTCATTTTGTACAACTTCTAGTAAATCAGTTGCAATAACAAATTTTTGTCCATCTGCTTGAACAATACTATAATCAAGATCAGGATGAACAGTTATGCCAAGATTTGCAGGAAGAGTCCAAGGTGTCGTGGTCCAAATAATTATTTTTTCATCACCTTGGAGTACCCCTTTCCCATCTTTCACTTCAAATGCTACATAAATAGAAGGTGATCTTTTATCTTTATATTCAATCTCAGCTTCTGCAAGAGCTGATTCACTTGATGGTGACCAATTGACAGGTTTTAAGCCTTTATAAATTAGGCCCTTTTTAGCCATTTCGCCAAATACTTTAATTTGTTGTGCTTCATAAGCAGGCTCTAATGTAATATACGGATTTTCCCAATCCCCACGAACACCTAAGCGTTTAAATTGCTCGCGTTGATTATTGATTTGTTTATACGCATATTCTTCACAAAGCTTACGAAATTCAGCAATACTCATTTCCTTACGTTTTATTTTTTTATTTTTTGTTAGTGCGGTTTCTATAGGTAAACCATGTGTATCCCAACCTGGTACATATGGCGCATTATAACCGCTCATTGATTTGTAGCGTACGATAAAATCTTTTAATATTTTGTTTAAAGCATGCCCCATATGAATATCACCATTTGCATATGGAGGGCCGTCATGTAGAACATATAATGGTCTATCTTTTGTCCGTTCTTGAACCATTTCATATATATGTTGCTCGTCCCATTGCTGTTGAATTTGTGGCTCTCGATTCGGAAGATTTCCACGCATTGGAAAGCTTGTTTTCGGCATAAGTAATGTATCTTTATACTCCATTTTCCATTCCTCCAAAACTAACATAAAATAATTATCAAAAAGCTGTTTTCCATATGTAACTGTTTTTCGCTATAAAAGCATACAACTAGCATTCGTTGTGACACCTTGTGTTCTTTAGTATGCACAATACATTACATAGATGGCTTTTTTATTAAGAAGCTGTTTCCACATTTATTGTTGCTTTTTGTAATAAGAGCTATAGTGAATATAACTAACGTAAATGATACCTTTTCTTCTCTTCAGACTATAAAAATCATATCATCCACATTAGTTAATCAAATTTAAGTAACAATAGGCAACAAAGCTAACGAAAAAAGCCTTATAATAACACCAAGTAACGGATCAGAGCCTAAAAAAAGACCTTCTCATCCCTAAATAGGGACGAGAAGGTCTCCCGCGGTACCACCCTTGTAGACTGTTACTTGTTATAATACAAAAAACAATTAGTCCGCTTTCTATTCGTAACGTGAATAAACGCCATTGCTTACTTTATAATTTCAGCTAGGAACTCAAGGGTGATGTTCATTCCTTTTGTTTATATCGAGCTTCCACCGTCCTCGATTCGCTTTTTATAATAAACTCGTTAAAGAATTACTGTCCCTATCATCGTCTACATTTAAAGTTATGACACATATTTAGAAATTATATGCTATCGTGCTTCAGTTAGTCAAGTCCAGTTTTCCTATTTCACAACCGATTGTGGATCTTCTTCATACTCCATTAAGCTATCCCAATCGTTATGTTGAAGCATATCAAGTTGAGCTTCTATGAGCATTTTAAAACGATTTCTAAATACTTTTGATTGCTTCTTCAATTCCTCTATTTCCAAGGTAATCTTACGAGATTTAGAAAGTGATTCATTAATTATTCTGTCAGCATTCTTTTCAGCTTCCTTAATAATTAACTTTGCTTCCTTTTCAGCATTTCTTTTAACTTCCTCTGCTGTCTCTTGAGCAATAATGATTGATTTATTAAGTGTTTCTTCAATACTTGTAAAATGGTTTATTCTCTCAGTTAAATCTGTAACCTTGTCTTCTAACTCTTTTTTTTGTCTAATTACAATTTCATAATCTTTAATAACCTGATCTAAAAATTCATTTACTTCATCTTCATCATAACCTCGGAATCCTTTACTAAATTCCTTATTATGAATATCTAATGGTGTTAAAGGCACATGTGCCACCTCCACAAAATCGTATGTATGTTTTATGACGAAAAACTCTTGTTATACACTACGTAAATGTTTTTTTAAGTTATTCGACATATTATTAATAATTCCTGCTCTTATCGCAATTTATTTTTGTATTCCCACAACAATTCGCCATTTTTCTTTTTTTGTCTTACCTCCAATTGACAAAAGCTTCCCTCTACCAACTCCACGTACAGAGATGATATCCCCTTCTTTACATTCAAATGAAGTTTGCTCGATCATTTTCCAATTCATGCGAACAAGACCATTTTTAATAAGCTGTTGAGCTTTTTGTCTAGAAATTGAGAATATTGTTGCGATCATAATATCTAGCCGAAGTGAGGATGCAGTGACTACATTTTCTCTCCACAATTCCTTACGGTTTACTATGCTTGAAAAATTAATTCTTTTAACTGAGACTTTACTCTTACCAACTGATTGGAGATTCAACTGTATATAGTTTTCGACCTCTTCTGCGACGATGAATTGAACTACACGATCCTGTATCATTACATCACCAAATTTAGCTCTTCTCATCCCTAGCCCCATTAGCGAACCTAACATTTGTGGATGTTCAATCGTTACAAATTTTTCAGGGTATCCAAGTTCAAAAATAGCAAGCTTGAAGTCATCATTACTAGGAACATAATAATCAGGATAGATAAGCGCTCTCTTTCTTTCGGTCCACTCAGCACCACCAAATAATTGCACGTGAACATCTTGATTCTCGCCTACAATAGATTTCGTAATTTCTTGTTCTCTAGGGTCTAAAAAGTCTGTAAGTTTATAGCTATACGTATTTTGAACTGTATTCTTCCAATCTATCACCTGATCTATAAAATTGTGCTCCTCTTTGCGAAAATGTTGGTAAATATTCATGTGCAACTCAGTCCTTATCTTGCGTAAGAAAAAGGAATCTAAGAAAGATTCCTTACATCTATACTGCTATATTAAAGTAAAAAAGAGCTAAATAAAAATTGCAAACCATAACTTGCATACCGCAATACAAGAATTGCAACGATTGGTGATATATCAATCATACCAAGAGGTGGGATTATTTTTCTAAATGGTTCTAAATAAGGTTCACAAATAGAAGTTAAAACTTGACCGATACTTGTTTCTTTTGCATTTGGAAACCAAGACATTAATATGTAAATAAAAAGAGCATAAAAATATATATCTACTGCAAATAAAATAATACTAAGTAATAGTTCCATATAAGTTTACCACCTCTGTCCTAAAGAGTCTTCATCAATTGACAACTCAGAAATTGTTCCAGAAACATCAACATTGTCAGGCGTACATAGAAAAATATTAGATCCTACCTTTTGTATATCCCCACCGAGAGCATACACTGTCCCACTTAAAAAATCAACAATTCTTTTTGCTTGGTCATGCTGGTTTCGTTGTAAATTTACTACAACAGAACGTCTATTTTTTAATTGATCAGCTATATCTTGAACTTCACTATACGCTCTTGGTTCAATTAATACGACTTTAGAAGATTTTTGTACGCTTTGTAAACTCACAATATTTTGTTTCTGATTAGCTTTTGGCTGTTTCGATACGTCTATTTCATCATCATGCTCATATTCTTCTTGCTCATCAACATAATCATATTCATCTTCAAGTGCAAAAAAGTTCTTAAACTTTGACATTATGCTCATATTGACACTCCCCTCTCACCTCGTGAACTAGCCTTTTAGACGATAATCCATATAAGCTTCCAAAATCAAACCTTTTGCTAAATACAAAAGTACTCCTCACTGTGCTCTTAATCACTGCTCATTGCCAACTAAAGAAGAACCTATACGTAAATATGTTGCCCCTTCTTCGATCGCAATTTCGTAATCATTTGACATACCCATTGATAGATCTAAACAAGGTGCATATGCTAAGGAAAGAGCTTGTACTTGTTGTTGAAGTTCTTTTAATTTATTAAAGCACAAACGAATGATTGAAACATCATCTGTATGTGGTGCCATTGTCATCAGTCCTACGATAGAAACATTTGGAAAATCTTTTATTTTTTCAATAAATGGTAATACTTCATCGGGAGACATACCATGTTTTGAGCCCTCGCCTGAAGTGTTCACCTGGATGAAACATTTAATTGGCTTCGTAGCGCGCTTTTGAATTTCTTCAGCTAACGAAAGTCTGTCTAAAGAATGGATGTAGTCAACCTTATTAATAATATTCTTTACCTTTCTCGTTTGTAACGTCCCAATAAAATGCCAGGTAACCTTTGCTCCAATTTGTTCCCATTTATCGTTGAAACCTTGATCTCTGTTCTCACCAAAATGAGTAATTCCTGCTTGTATGGCTTCTTCGACCCGTTCAACAGTTACATATTTCGTCACCGCTATGATATTAATATCATTCCTGTCACGATTAACTTTTGCAGACGCTTCGGTTATTTTTTCTTCAATAATAGCTAAATTTACCTCAACAGACAATCTGACATTATACCTCCTTCATACCAATAAAGCTCATCATTCTACCAGTCTTACCATTGTCCCGTCTGTAAGAATAAAATAACTCTTCTTGACAACTCGTACAATAAGTTGAAACTTCAATATTGTCAACTAGTATACCAGCTTCAACCAATAATTGTTGGTTTAATTGTTTTAAATCTAAACTATATTCTCCATTACCAATAAAAGTATAAGGAAGGAGATCATGATTTTGTAAGATAGCATCTACTTGCTTAATTACACGTTCATCCACTTTATAGCAGCAACTTCCTATTGAAGGTCCAATAGCAACATAAATGTCATTTCTTTTAACTTCTTCATTTTCAGTCCATTGCTGTACCATCTTTCCAACAATATTTTTCACTGAACCTTTCCATCCCGCATGTGCCACGCCTATTATATCCTTATTGTTAGCCCGAAAATAAATAGGGACACAATCTGCATAGCATAATGTTAACAATATACCGGCATCAGTAGTATATAAGCCGTCTGTACCATCTATAGATGTAGAATAGGAGTAGATGCCTTTCCCTATATCCTTCTTTGTTACTTTAGTTATGGTATGATCATGAATTTGTTCAGCACATACCCAGTTTTCAATAGGGAAATTAATTAGTTTTGCTACCGCCTCTCTATTTTTTACCACCGTATCAGGTTTATCATTAACATGTAAACCTGTATTTAACGTCTCATACGGATATTTACTATATCCACCATTTTTCGTTGTAAACCCGGCTACTACTTTAGAATTAAAAACATGCCATGGTAAATAAAGAATTTCTTCATGTTCGATTTGTTGAAAAGGTTCGTACATAACAGTCAGTCCTCACTATGAGCCTCATTACTTTTGTTTATTTTAACACAAATTGTAGTATTTCGTTAGTTTTGTTTTCACAACGTTTTACATATTTTGTATTCTTACTCTATCAGCTTAGCTGCTTCGTGTGATTGATATCTAACTAAAATAACATCCTTACCAACTTTCACAATATTTGCCCACGGTATTACTACTTCTTCCTCTCGTCCAAAAAACCCTAAAACTTTGCCATTAGCAAAAATAACAATTGACTCTATTTCTCCTGTATTTAAATTTATATCGATATCACCAATATGGCCTAAATTTGTACCATCAGCTACATTAACTACACTTTTTGCTTGAAATTCAGAGATTTTTACCATAAAAAACTCTCCCCTGTCTTCTTATTCTGGCATTCCACAAAAATTAACATCCCTTAATAGTCAATATATGTGTAAACTACTATAGTTCATGAGCAATTTTTTGTTGAACAATTAGATGACATCAAAATGTGGAATTTTTTTCATACGCTTTTGTTAATAAATTTGAAGAGTTAGGGCCTGTTCTCCGACAATAGAGATTTAAAGAAGAAGGATGCTACTACCGCTCGTAGTTTTTTGAGAGCTTATTAATTCTAAAAAGAGAAAAAATGCCACGAACGTATGATATATACGTGTTCAACTCCTATTACGAAAAGCAACCTTACGTAAAAAAGAGCTGTTCATTATTGAACAGCCCTTTGACATCAGCTTTGAATATTCTTATTCATTTGCTTTATTGCTGCTTTTTCTAATCTCGATACTTGTGCTTGAGAAATTCCAATTTCCTCAGCAACCTCCATTTGAGTTTTACCTTGAAAAAAACGTTTCCTTAAAATGAGCTTTTCTCGGTCATTTAATCTTCGCATACCTTCCTTTAAAGCTATTTCTTCAATCCATTGTGAATCTTTATTTTTTTCATCACTTAGCTGATCCATTACAAAGATTGGATCCCCTCCATCATTATAAATTGGTTCAAATAATGATACTGGGTCTTGTATTGCATCAAGAGCAAACACTATTTCCTCATAAGGAACTTCTAACACTTTGGATATTTCCTCTGCTGTAGGCTCTTTCGATGTCTTCCCCATTAATTCTTCCCTTACTTGTAACGCTTTATATGCAATATCGCGTAATGAACGTGAAACTCTAATTGGATTATTATCACGTAAATATCTCCGAATTTCACCTATGATCATCGGCACAGCATATGTGGAAAATTTAACGTTTTGACCTAAATCAAAGTTGTCGATGGACTTCATTAACCCGATGCAACCAACCTGGAATAGGTCGTCTACATATTCTCCTCTATTGTTGAATCTTTGAATAACACTTAATACAAGTCGCAAGTTCCCATTAACTAATTTTTCACGAGCTTGTATGTCCCCACTTTGCATTAAACGGAATAGTTCTCTCATCTCTACATTTTTTAGTACTGGAAGCTTTGACGTATCAACGCCACAAATTTCAACTTTATTTCTAGTCAATTCTTTCCCCCCTAACAGGAGTAGATGTCCTAAGTTAAGTATCTCCTTAGGAGGGAAAAATATGCACAACGTTCATATTGAAGAAAAAAAGTAATGATCGAAAATGCTTAAACCATTTTATTAAACTCTTTTCTAAGCCTCTTTATAATTCTTTTCTCTAGTCGAGATATATATGATTGAGAAATTCCTAACATATCAGCAACATCCTTTTGTGTTTTTTCTTCACCACCTATAAGTCCGAACCTAAGCTCCATAATCTGTTTTTCACGATCATTTAACTGATGTAAAGCTTTCAGCAATAATTTTCGGTCTACATTTGCCTCCAAATTCTTCGTGATAACATCGTCTTCAGTTCCTAATACATCTGATAACAACAGTTCATTTCCATCCCAGTCAATATTGAGGGGTTCGTCAAATGATACTTCAGAGCGTATTTTATTATTTCTTCTTAAATACATCAAAATTTCATTTTCAATACATCTTGATGCGTATGTAGCTAGCTTAATCTTTTTCTCTGGATTAAAAGTATTTACAGCTTTAATTAAACCTATCGTACCGATACTAATTAAATCCTCAATATTAATTCCTGTATTTTCGAATTTTCTAGCAATGTAAACGACTAAACGAAGGTTTCTTTCAATTAGAATAGATCTAGCAGCTTTATCGCCTTTCGTAAGTTTTTGCAATAAGAGCCCTTCCTCTTCTTTTGATAATGGGGGCGGCAAAGCTTCACTTCCGCCTATATAATAAATTTCATCAGTTTTGATACCAAGTTTCATTAATAATTTGTACCAATAATATGTAAAACGAACGGTCATATTTCTCAAAATTGTTCCTCCTTCAATTTTTACAGGGATATAGATCAAGGTCATACTAAGCTGATTGTACTGAGGATGATTGGATCATCTTAGGATGAACGATACATTGATACTCATCATCACTTGAAAGTTTGACATGATTTAGGGCAATGAGCCCTTTATTCACGTCTAACCAATTATTTTCATAACGAAGTGAAATATTATCTGGTTTGATTGCTAATAGTATTTGATGATCTTGTCCTACACCTCTATATGGAATTAGTCGAAGTCGTTTTTCCCATTGAGGATCATCAACAGTCATCTCATTCATTAACATATCAACGTTTTTTGATAGTTCAATAATTCCTGTAGGGACATGTTCAACTAAACATGTACTATCGATAATCATTACTGGTGACCGAGAAATTGGATCGTATAGCTGATTACCACTATCAATTAATCCCTTAATGGTTATTTTGATATTGGTGATAACTATAGTAACATCAATAATTTCCTCGTATTTCAGCTTATTACTTTTAATCCCATCAATTTGCGACCTTGAAAAATACCATAAAGATGGAAACGCAATAATTACAAATACCCAACTAACTGGATCACCATATCCAGTTGAAGTCGTAAGAAAGATACCATTATTTATGTTAAATTCCTTTTGTAATAAATAATGGAAAGCAATAATACCACCTCCGACTACAAACGTTGCGAAATAAAAAGTGCAAAGATTCTTGATAAAATAAGAAAAACGCTTGTATCCAAAAGCAGCCCAAATGATAATCAGTGAAAATAAAAATTTGATTAATGGATTGGATACAAAAGAAGCTAGTGGAGAAACGATTAATAGAACGAGAGATGAGCCTATTAACGAGCCAACCACAAGTCGCCAAAACTTAATTCTTCTCTTTAGAATTACTGCAGTTAGAAGCAGTAATGATCCATCAAATAACAAATTAAGAAACCATATAATGTCAATATAAATAGACACTCAAGTTCCCCTTCCTTGTAGCTCCTTCGTTAGTATATTGATTTGAAACTAGTATATATATAATGTGATGTGATGTCTGTCAATCTTTGTAGGAATTAATGAGGAATTTTTTGTTGGATTTAAGCTTATATTGTCAAACAACTGACGAATCTAGAAGCAATCACTTTTTAATGTGAGGATCTTTTCTTAAACTTTGTTGCAATCCTATTTAAATAGCACATCTATTTAGATTTTTCACACTATCATTACCATGATAAATAAGAAAAAAACATCGCACGATAGTAAACTTATTTACACCTTGCGCCAATTACAACACTCTAAGTGAAACCTAATATAAAAAAGCACGAATCAATAAATACGATTCATGCTCTCTCTTAGAAGTATAAAATATAAAGTTGTTAGCGTCTGCGGTTTCGATTACGTAAAAATGTAGGGATGTCTAATGTGTCCTCAGTCTGCTGAGGATTATAGTTCGATACATTTTCGCTTTCCTTTTCACGGCTAGTTGCTGCAGTTGCTTTTTGGGTATTCGCACCTGCTGATTGACGAATTTGTCTACCTTGAGGAATTTCGGTTTCTTTAAATCCTGTGGCAATCACCGTTACTACTATTTCGTCTTTTAAGCTCTCATTGATTACTGAGCCAAAAATCATATTAACTTCTTGATCTGATGCAGAAGCTACAATATCAGCCGCTTCTTGTACTTCGTATAAGCTTAAGTTCATGCCACCAGTTATATTCATTAGGACTCCTTGAGCACCATCAATAGGAATTTCAAGTAATGGACTTGAAATAGCCTTCTTTGCAGCTTCAGCTGCACGGTTTTCACCTGTTGCGATACCGATACCCATTAAAGCTGAACCCCTGTTTGACATTATTGTCTTAACATCAGCAAAATCAAGGTTTATTAAACCTGGCGTTGCGATTAAGTCTGAAATACCTTGTACACCTTGACGTAATACATTGTCAGCCTCACGGAATGCTTCTAACATTGGTGTGTTTTTATCAACGATTTCTAATAATCTATCATTCGGGATAACAATCAAAGTATCTACAGAGTCTTTCATTGCTGCAATACCGCCGCCAGCTTGAGTAGATCTCTTTCTACCCTCAAATGTAAAAGGACGTGTTACAACTCCTACAGTCAATGCGCCTAAATCTTTCGCAATTTGGGCTATAACAGGAGCTGCACCAGTCCCAGTGCCTCCACCCATTCCTGCTGTAACAAAAACCATATCAGCTCCGTTTAACACTTCTTCTAGCTGTTCTTTACTTTCTTCAGCTGCTTTTTTTCCTACTTCAGGATTTGCGCCTGCTCCAAGACCTCGAGTTAACTTTGCCCCGATTTGCATTTTAATCTCTGCTTTTGAAAGATTTAGCGCTTGTGCATCAGTATTTACAGCTATAAATTCAACACCTTGAACTCCATGCTCAATCATTCGATTTACGGCGTTATTTCCTCCACCACCGACACCGATTACTTTTATTGTCGCTAATTGATCAAGATTTGTCTCAAAATCTAACATCACAAATCCTCCTAATTTATCGATTTACTAAGAAGTTTTCATCCTGTTATTCCCAAAATAACCCGAAAAATTTCTTGACTTTTTCACTCAGATTTTCTTCATTTTTTTGCTTAGACTTTTGCTTTAACTGCTGAGGTTTCTTTGCTACTCTTTTTTCTGCTAGATCTATAGGGCGATTTTCCTCAACAATACTTTTCCCTTGAAGCTTGGCATTTCTATATGCAAATTGAATTAATCCTACTCCGGTAGTATATTGAGGTTCTCTTACACCAATGTAATCAGGAATTGCTACCCTCACGTTATTTGCTAAAATTTGTTGTGCCAATTCCAATGATCCAGAAATATTAACAGCACCACCAGTAAGTACATAACCTCCAGGCAATTCACGAATTCCTAATTGTCTTACTTCATTTTTAATCATGTCAAACATTTCTTCAAATCTAGCTTCAATAATGTCTGAGATTATTAGTTGATTATATTGTTCTTCTTTATCACTACCAATAATCGGAACATTAAATATTTCTTCTTCTGAGGCTGTATCATAAAAAGCATGTCCATACTTTGTTTTTATCTTTTCAGCGTCATCAGTAGAGGTTCTTAAACCAATAGAAAGGTCCTTTGTTATATTATCCCCTCCTATCGGTAAAACCGTTGTGGCTTTTAAATGTCCATTTTCAAAAAAAGCTATAGTGGTGGAGCCGCCACCGATATCAACTAGGGCTACACCAAACTCCATTTCATCCCGAGATAAAGAGATAGAACCCGCAGCGAGTGGTTGTAAACAAATAGCCGTTATTTCTAAACCTGCACGCTCTACACATCTAAGTAAATTATGTAATATCGTCTTTGATCCAGTAACAATGGTTCCTTCCATTTCAAGACGGACTCCTAACATTCCTCTCGGGTCGTTAATTTCATCAAGCCCATCGACGATAAATTGTTTTGGAATGACATCTATAATTTCTCTCTCTGGAGGGATTGATACAACTTGCGCTGCCTCAATGACTCTAGCTACATCTTGGTCATTAATTTCCCTATTTTCACTCGATACAGCTACAACACCGTGTGCATCTTGTAATTGCACACTATTAGCTGACACACCCACAACAACGCTTTGGATGGGAATACCAACCATTCTTTCGGCTTGTTCTATTGCCTTTTTAATAGAATGAACGGTTTCGTCTATATCAACAATTGAACCTTTTCTTAATCCATGAGAATTAAC
Organism: Bacillus sp. SM2101; assembly: GCF_018588585.1. NCBI lineage: Bacteria > Bacillati > Bacillota > Bacilli > Caryophanales > Bacillaceae > Bacillus > Bacillus sp. SM2101. The sequence goes on along the minus strand of NZ_JAEUFG010000015.1, from coordinate 73,021 downwards.
ATTACCTACCCCAATAACATTTAAAGTATCATTTGCCATTTCACCTATGATCACTTTAACATTGGATGTACCGATGTCAAGACTAACAAAAACTTCATTGCTGTTCATTCTTTGGCACCTCCTTTTTCAAACATAAATAATAACTGTTCATGTTGAGCATATGTCCTTTATTAATCGATTCAATAAATGGTACATCAAACTTTACAAATCAATCTTCAAAGAAAGTTTAAAGGTCTGGGAAAATTGAACTCGAACAAGGTGTGCTGTGCACGTTTGCAATTGACGTGGTAGACACGATAGTGAGCCGCCTTTCTGTATCCTTACGTATGGCTTTATATGCAGTCTACAAATGAAGCAAAGGTCAGAAAGACTACTTGATACAAGGCAACAATATCGCCTTTCATATACTTGAGCTTTATTCTACCCTTCAAGGCTTCACCGCCTTGTTCTTCTCAGTCCTTTTTATCCTCCCTATTGAACACATTCTTATATGGAAAATATTCAACAAATCCTATCTATTCCCTTTAATAAAAATTAATTTTTTTCAGTTTTTTTGTGAGTAATCTTCCATTTAGACAATAAAGTTCGTCTAATCACTGCAATATTTTGAAACAATCTTACCCCAAATGCAAATACTGCCGCTAAATACAAGTCTACACCAAGATGAACACCTAGAAAAGCCAAACTTGTAGCTAAAAGTAGATTAAAGATAAAACCGGACACAAAGACTTTCTCATCGTATACATTTTGTAAGTGTGCTCGGATTCCTCCAAAGAGCGTATCTAACGCTGCAAGTATAGCAATTGATAAATAATTAGAATATTCATCTGGTATGCGTATATCTGTTAGCAAACCTAGTGTTATTCCAAGAATTAAGCCGACAAGTGGAAGCCACATGCTATTTCTCCTCCTCTTCGGCATTTACAGGCTTCATATTTTTGATACGAGGTATTTCTGAAAAAGCCGGTACTTCAATCGATGCTAATGGATCAGAAATCACAACTTGTAAATTATCATAAACGAAAGCATCAATCATGCTAGAGACCTGTAATCTGTTATATAATTTTTCTGCTCCTTCTTCACTCTTAGCAATTACTTTAATTTCAAATGGAAATCTATTAAGAGGATACCCATCTATTTTTGTGATGCCGTTAATGTCTCTAATCACTGTAGTATTTATTACCCGTTGTTCAGCTATAGAAATATTTACTGCGTTATATTGATTTAATTCATTAATCAACCTTTTTAATAGTTCTGGCGATACTGTATGAACACGTTCACCTGGCATGATTTCATCGAAAAACGGCTTCACTGTTAAAATAACACCTGGTCCACTTACATCAGTTAAACCAGCCTTTACTTTTAACTCGTCTAACGTTTCTTTAAGTACCGCATCATCTTGTCGCTCTGTTTTATATTTCTCCAACTTATCGTTATAATTTGAAATCTCTTGATGTAACTGAAATGTAAGCTCTTGCTCTTTCTTAATATCCTCACGAATTTCCCAAGTATCCCTTGTATCACGGACAACAGGCTTGTTAATACTTTGAAATTGAACTGCAATCATAAATCCAATAATTATTGTGATTATTGTTATTGAGATAACTTTTTTGTTGCCCAATGAAAATCACCTGACCTTAATAATTGCCTGTTTTCGCATTGTTATTACCTGTCTTATTTTGGCACCCACTTTGTATAATCATTAGCAACAAAGGATAAAAAATAGCCTAATAACACAACTATTGTGTACTTACACCTAAAAGGGGTTCAAACATGATGTTTTCTTTTTTGTCTATATTTACAAAAATATTATCACTCACTAATTGATCGTAAATACCACCAATAATATAAAGAGCTTCATAAAGCGTGTTTGCTTCTCCAATAGCTGTAATGACAAATGGTTCAGCATGTTGATTACCATCAACTTCAATAACAGGTCCATTACATAATATATACGAATTTCGAGAAATTCTTTGTCCGTTGATCGCAATTGCTGAAGCACCTGATATGAGTAATTCATTAATTACTTTAAATACATGCCCTTCATGTACTATGTAATTATTCACGTTCTCTTCATCAGGTACATATTCGGCATCCGACAAAGTAACTTCAATACCTTCACCTTGCACATCGATTTCTCCAACAAACATTCTATACTTTTCCACATCTTCAACTAAATTAAAATAAATACCTTCCTGTTTAGCTAATTCCTCTTCGTATTCCCTTACTTCATCTTGCTTTTCTTTAATTGTATTAAATAATTCTCGGTTTTTTTCCTCTAGTGCTATCAATTGTTCTCGATATCGAAAGTCTCTCTCCCACTGCTTGTCCGATATACGAGGAGTACCATTGTTACTTGTAGTAACATGATAAGAAAATGCGATAAGAAAACCGATAACTAAAGAAACAAAGGATAAGATGACATGTTTACCCCTGATTTTCACTCTCCTGCTCCTCCTCTGGCTGGTTGTATGGTGAAAAGAAACTCCCAACTTCAATGTCAATAATCCCCTTCACTGAAGGGTCAAGGTGATTTACAATTGATGGATAAAAATCCATTTTCCTAGAGAAATTTGTTATTGTACCACTTACCTCAAACCCGTCATTCATATAAAGGGTAATATGCAATGGGTCTGATGGTGTTGGTGTATGATGAATTTCTGAAATTGAATTGCTCACTTCATCAGATAACTGAACTAATTCTTCTATCATCCTGTCAACATCATCACTGTTCGACCAATTTACAAATACAGGAGCATCTGGGGATGATACGGATTGTTTTTCATCAGTAAGGGATTTACCATTTTCTAGAATCGGATAAAAGCGACTTTCGTTTAACATGTAACCGATCCGCTTTGTTTCTGTGACTAATATAAGTACTTTGTTTGGAAATTGCTTTTGAACAGATACATCTGCTATTTCTTCATGTGCAGAAATGGACTGTGTTATGCTGTTTTCATTGACGCTCCAAAAGCTATTTTTTGTCGAAACGCCACTCAAATCAATGATTTCTTCAGTTGAAACATGGTGATTCCCACTTACTGATATTGAAGAAACTTTACTTAAGGGGGACTGAAAATACACAATTGTAATGATCATAAGAAAAAAAAATAGAATATAATAAATAAGCCTTCTATTTACCTTTTGTTTTCGTTGCTGTTTTAGCTTGGGAACCCGATCTTCAAGTACAACAACTTTTTCTTTCCCCAAAAAAAGTCACCCCGATCTATATTAAAAGCTCATTTCATGATTTTGTTACTCATGTTACTATGTAAGAACAGAAAATAGTGGTTTTATGCAATCGCATCGTTAAAGAAGAAAATGCTAATTAAACTCTAGTTGTAGGCGTGGTGATTTCTTAAGCCAAAAAACAACGTTTTGAAGCGAAAACAGCTAATGTTAAGAAAAATTTTCGCAACGTCATTACCAACAGGGTTGGATAAGAGAAACAAAACGGCATAGGTTATATATGCCGTTTAACATTTTCAATAGTTTGTATTGTTAATTATTATATCACAATATATACTTGAAATCAGAGAAAAAACATGCTACTTTTTTCCTATTATTTCAACTTCTGTCTTCATTTCAATATCGTAAAGATCGTATATTGTTCGTTTAACATGTTGTATTAAATTCAATACATCCTCTGCTTTTGCCTTACCAGTGTTAACGATAAAGTTAGCATGTTGTTCAGAGATTTGCGCACCACCTATTGCATGCCCTTTTAGGCCAGCAACTTCTATTAGTTGTCCTGCATAATTTGGTAGAGGGTTTCTAAAAACACTTCCACAGTTAGGGAAATGAAATGGTTGTGTATCACGTCGATAATCTTTGTTTTTTTGCATCTCAGCGACAATAAGTTCACGGTCACCTGACTCAAAAGTGAACTGGGCTTCCACACAAATTCCCGGGCGCTTACTTTGCAAAATAGAGGTTCGATAGGAAAATTCCAACTCTTCACTTGATAACCATTCAATTGTACCGTCTTCAAACAGTATGCGCGCTCTTAAGAGTATTTTCGAAATATCAGATCCGTGTGCACCAGCATTCATATAAACGGCACCACCAATTGAACCTGGTATACCTCCTGCAAACTCTAAACCTGATAGACCCTTTTTACTAATGATGGTAGCTAGTTTTATAATAGAATAACCTGCTCCAACAGTAACCTTTGTACCATCTATATCCAAATGATCAAGGCCTTCTCCAAGCTTTATTACTACTCCTTCGATTCCCAAATCTGAGACCAATAAATTTGATCCCCTACCAATTGCTCGCCATGTTACTCCATATTTCTTTACTATTTCCATCGTTTTGTATAAAGCTGGTATATCTTTTGGCTCGACAAATAAGTCTACTGGCCCCCCAATTTTTATTGTCGTATGATTAGCAAGCGGTTCATTTAACCGAACTTTTCCGACATTTTCATGAAGCAACTCCGCAGCTATTTTTTCCATCTTGGTAACCTCCTTCTGTACTAGTGAATACTACTGCGTGCTTATAAACTAGCTTGATATGATTAAGTTCATTGAATATATTGTAGAATTTCGTATATACATCTATACAATTAGTCCTTTCTCTTGGTTGTTTTCGCATTGATTGTAGTTTTTCGTACTAAGAAATAAACACGTACACAACTAGAGTTCGTGGATTTTTTCTTCTGTACAGCAATTAACTAACAGTATAAAACCATTGTTTATAGTACTAATTTGATAACAATTGCAACAATGTTTACGAAAAGAGGCTATCAACCTCAGCGCTCTTTTAATTCTATTACAGCAGCAACAAAGTTTGTTATAAAGAGCCTATAATACTTTATTATACAGTTTCGTAACACCACCTGAAACAACAAGTTTTCGTTTATTTATGAAACATAATGACCTCTATTACACTATTTTATAATAAAGCTTTTTTCGAATGAGCTAAGTGCAAATATAACTACCGTTCTTGGCATCTTTTCTTCTCTAAAGACTGTAAAAATTATGTATTAGCATCTGTTACTCACGTAGGTGAAAAAGCAAAACAGTTTACAAAAAGAGCCTATAATAAAATACGAGAAACCCCGTTATATTAACAGGGTCTCTTGAAAAAATCTATTGTTAACGTCTACTCTTCGAACGTATACACTAATACCTTGAATGCTTACTCACATTAAGTAAGACACCGATAGCCATTAGCATTAAAGTTAGTGAAGAGCCACCGTAGCTTAAAAACGGCAATGTAATCCCAGTAACAGGCATTAGACCGGTTACAACACCAATATTAATAATAACTTGTAGAGCTATCATGGAGATAATTCCTATCGCAAGGAAGCTACCAAATAAGTCAGGTGCACCAAGCGCTATTCTAATACCTCTCCATAATAAGAGACTGAAAAGCAAAATGACAAATGACGCTCCAATAAAACCAAGCTCTTCAGATATAATAGCAAAAATAAAATCTGTCTGTGGTTCAGGTAGATAAAAGAATTTTTGACGACTTTGCCCTAAGCCTAAGCCAAATAACCCCCCTGGACCTATTGCATATAGTGACTGGATGATTTGAAAACCGGTACCTTGTGGGTCTTGCCATGGATCAATAAAAGAAGTAATTCTATTCATGCGGTAAGGTGCTGATATAATCAATCCAGCAAAACCTGCAATTCCTAACAAGCCAAGCCAAACGAAATGACTGATCCGAGCTCCAGCTACATAAATGATAACGATACAAGTCCCTAACATCACAGTCCCTGTTCCCAAATCAGGCTGAAGCATAATTAAAGCAAAGGCACTAAAAACTAAGGTCAGCGATGGTAAAAGGCCTCTTTTAAAAGAAGTTATCTCCTTCTGATTTTCGGAAAGATATTTTGCTAGAAATGCAATCATTGCTAATTTAGTGAACTCTGAAGGTTGAATTGAAAACGCTCCAACACCGATCCAGCTCTGTGACCCATTTCTTTCAACGCCAACGCCAGGAATTAATACGACTATGAGTAGCAAAAAGCAGAAAAGTAAAATGACTTTTGCCCACTTACGCCATGTCCAATAGTCAATACTCATGAGGAAGAACATCGCTATCACACCAATACCAGCAAATAATAGCTGCCGTTTAGCGAAAAAAAATGAGTCATTAAACTTATATTCTGCCCAAATTGCACTGGCGCTGTATACCATGATTAGACCTACTGCTAATAATGACAAAGTTACAAGAATTAAAATAAAATCCGGAGTAGCTTTTTTGGGGGACAATAGAAACACCTCAACGTCCTAAATTAAGAGCGGCCAAGCCCTTAGTTAAGCATATGCACTGCGTCTATAAAAATGTCTCCTCTTTCCTCAAATGTTGTATATTGATCCCAACTTGCACATGCAGGAGATAACAGAATGATATCGCCTTTATCGGAGTTGTCATAGGCTACAGAAACAGCCTTTTCAACATTATCGACACGAACCATGTTTTTTATTCCTGCTTCCACTCCAGCTTCTTCTAACAACTCAGCTGTTTGACCAAATGTCACTAGTGTTTTCACATTTTGTAAATAGGGAACAAGGTCTTTAAAATGATTCCCTCGATCAAGTCCACCTGCTAATAAAATGATTGGTGCTGAAAAAGCGTTGAGTGCCTTTTGTGTTGCTAAAATATTTGTTGCTTTTGAATCATTATAAAATTTCCGACCATGATATGTTTTAACATACTGTAAGCGGTGTTTAACCCCTGAAAATCTTTTCAATACATCACCTATTGCATCATTTGTTATATTCAAAAGCTTACACACAGCAACAGCAGCCAAAATATTTTCCAAGCTATGTTCACCAGGAAGTACAATTTCATCAGTACTAATAATTTCTTCATCATTAAAGAAAATCGTATGATTATTTACATACGCTCCGGTTTTTAACTTTTGCTTTGTTGAAAAAAATACTTTCTTAGCTTGAGCTGCTTTAGATAGTTCTACAAGTATATTATCGTCAGCATTAAGAACAACAAAATCTGTTGGAGTTTGCTGTTGAAATATTTTCGCTTTCGCTTTAACATAAGCTTCCTTCGTACCATGATAATCAAGGTGTGCATCAAAAATATTTAATATTACCGATATTTTGGGACGAAACTGATCAACCCCTTGCAATTGGAAGGAGGATAATTCAGTTACAATCATTTGCTCGCTTGTTGCTATTTGTGCAACATCAGAAGCAACAGTCCCGATATTTCCGGCAATGAGAGGGTTCTTCTGTGCTTGCATCATGATGTCATAAATTAATGTTGTCGTCGTTGTTTTCCCGTTCGAACCTGTGATACCAATAAACTCTGCTTCTGAAATTGAATAAGCTAATTCAACTTCGGTAATGATTGGAATAGCTCTTTTTAATGCTTCTACCACAATGGGATTTGTATAAGGAATCCCTGGATTTTTTACGATTAAATCAAAATTTTCTTCGAGCAAGTCTACTGGATGACTTCCACAAATAATGTCCACACCTAAATGTAACAAATTTCTCGTATTTTCATTTTCTTCGTAAGGCTTTTTATCGTTGATTGTTACTTCGGCACCTAGTCCTATTAATAGCTTAGCCGCAGATAAACCACTTTTAGCTAAACCTAAAACAAGTATTTTTTTATCGCGAAAACGTTCAGTATTCTTCAATTACAACCACACCTCAATATATAATCCAAGCATTGCAAATAATAAACCTACCGTCCAAAAAGTAACGACAACTCTCCATTCTGACCACCCTACTAACTCATAATGATGATGTAGGGGACTCATTTTAAACACCCTTTTACCAGTTGTTTTAAATGATATGACTTGGATGATGACAGATAGTGTTTCAATGACAAAAACACCACCTATAATTAGCAATATAATTTCAAGCTTTGTTAGAATCGCCACAGTTGCTAAAGCCCCTCCGAGAGCAAGCGAACCAGTATCCCCCATAAAAACTTTAGCTGGATGTGCATTAAACACTAAAAAGCCAAGTACCGCACCAACTACCGCAACAGCAAAAATAGCAATATCGTATTGTGTTTGATTCCAAGCTAATATTGCAAACGCTCCAAAGGCTACTGCAGCTGTACCTGAAACAAGCCCATCCAAACCGTCAGTTAAATTAACTGCATTTGAAAAGCCTACTAACCAAAAAATAAGTAGGATAATATATGCCCAAGATAAATCGATAGAAACATCAAATCCAGGAATAGCAACTGTAGTAGAAATATTATTCTGCAATAATACTACATAGAAGATTACAGCAATAATAATTTGTCCAGCTAATTTTTGTTTAGACGTTAAACCTAGATTTCTTTTCATTACTACCTTAATGAAATCATCCAAAAATCCTAACAAACCATAACCTAATGTAACAAATAGTAACAGATATGTATTTACCGTTACCTCTGTATATTTTGATGTCATAATAACAACAGTAAGTATAATGGATAGCAAAATGACAATTCCACCCATCGTAGGTGTACCAGATTTCTTTTGATGCGATTTGGGTCCCTCATCACGAATGCTCTGTCCAAATTTAAGTCTACGTAAGAAGGGAATAAAAACTGGAGATAATAATACACTTATTAAAAATGCCATCAATATTGAAAATAGCACTACTTTTTCAAGCAAGATTATCCCCCCCTTTCATTAGTTTTAATATTTTTATATTCAACTCATTTTCCTCAATTGGTATATCGCCCTTAAATACCGAACGATTAGTTTCACCTATATCTTCCAATTGCAACAAATTATCATAAAAAACAAGTAATTTCTTTAAGGCTATATACGAATCATGAACAATAAAAACAGGAAAATGATTTGGTATAAATTTTGGTAATTCCCGTTCTTCGTTCCATAATGATCCTACTGCTCCATTTTCTATTGCTGTGAATAAATCTCTGTTATCATCACCCTGGCTATTGATTGGTACATATAACCCTTTATTCACTAATATATTACAATCTGTAAAGACATATTTGAAATGGATATCATCCTCAACACCCCTAGTATGCGGGTATAATTTTTTTAGATGATGGTATCGAAGCATAGCTATAGTCGCTCCTTTATAAGTTGGAGTACGATTTCACGATCATCAAAGTCAAGCCTCTGGCCACCAATCTCTTGGTATGTCTCATGCCCCTTACCAGCGATTAAAACGATATCATCTTTATTTGCATGGCCAATCGCATAAGAAATTGCTTCCTTACGATCTATGATCGATATATAATCTTTTCCTTTTACTCCGTCTTCCATCTCCGCTAAGATTTTCTCAGGATCTTCTGAACGAGGGTTATCTGAAGTGAATATCGGCAAGTTACTATATTTTTCAGCTACCTTAGCCATTAACGGACGTTTAGTTCTATCTCTATCCCCTCCACACCCTACTACAACGTATACATCGGAGCTAGCAAATTCATTGATCGTCTTTAACACATTTTCTAAGCTATCAGGTGTATGGGCATAATCAACAATGACTGTGTAGTCTTGCCCCCCATCAACTACTTCAAAACGACCACTTACTCCTTCTAAAGTTTCTATTGTACTAATAATTGAAGTGAGGGAGATCCCTGAAACAAAACAAGCTGCTGTTGCAGCCAGCACATTGTATACATTGAAAAGACCTATTAATTTCATTGAAACTTTAAATGTTTCATAAGGGGTTATTAGTTCAAAATTCGTCCCAGAAGGAGTCATTTTTATATTTTTTGCCATAAAATCACTTTGATTTTGCACCCCATAAGTAATCACTGTTCCAGCTGTGCTTCTTCTATATTCATCACTTGCATCGTCATCAGCATTTAATATTGCATACTTAGGATTATTGTGATTATAGCTATTACCTAATTGAGCAAATAATAACCCTTTTGTACGGCGATATTCAGCCATTGTCTCGTGATAATCTAAATGATCTTGGCTTAAATTCGTAAAAACTGCCACATCAAAATCACACCCAAAAGTTCTTCCTAAATCGATGGCATGTGAAGATACCTCCATGATTGCAGTATCAACTTGATTATCAACCATTTCTTTAAATGTTTTTTGAAGCGTTAAGGCTTCTGGTGTTGTATTCTTTACGCCATAAGTTTGATTATTAATTTTTATAGTATTCGTCCCAATTAATCCAGTCTTTTGTTTAGCATGTTGGAAAACTTCCTCAATAATATGAGTAGTTGTCGTTTTGCCGTTCGTCCCCGTGACACCGATCAGCCTAAACCGTTTAGTAGGCTGTTCATAGAAGGCATCTGCAATAACTGATACTGCACGTGTTGTATCCTGTACAACGACTACCGGCACATCCACATCTAATGATTTTTCGGCAATGATAGCTACGGCACCTTTATTAATCGCTTCTTGTGCAAAATCATGTCCATCAACCGTATACCCTTTTATACAAATAAACAGACTTCCTTGCTTTACGTCACGTGAGTTCGTTTCTATTGAGGTAATCGTTGGATTTTCCGCAACCTTCTTTGGAAAATCATACAACAATGATTGCAAAGTTTGTAAGTCCATAAAACCAATTCCTCTCAGTATTATATCTATATAGATATGACTATCATCGTATTCAAAGTTATGTATATATGTATACTATATAATTTAAACACAAAAAAAATTATAAAACGAATTATCTTTTTCATCAATACTTGTTTCTAATGTATCTTAGATCACCATCTCGATCACACTTATTTGAACAACCATTACAACTTGATGATTAATGACCCCACCTTTAAAGGTGGGGAGGATAATTTCTATATTCAATAATCATAAACTAAAATGGAGTGATAGATCAAAATTTTTTTACTCTCGTTCTTTGTCTGTATCACCAAAAAACACTCTAATGGTGGAACCTTGCTTTACTTTTGCACCAGCAGCTGGAGCTTGTTGTATGACTTCATCGCCTTCCCCGCTACTGTCAATCTTTAAATTTACGAGTTGCGTATGAAGGTCCTTCTTAGTTAATCCTACAAGATTAGGTACTGTAATTTGCGGTTCATCTAACCACGTTGCTTCTTTCTCAATTTGTCCGTCTCTTTGTTTAATGTCTAAAGCCCTTAAACTATCATCCATAATATTGCCAACAATAGGAGCAGCTACCACTCCACCGAATTGAACTGTATTTTTGGGGTTATCTACTGCAATGTACACAACAATTTGTGGATCATCTGCTGGGGCAAAACCTATGAATGATACAACATAATTATTCTCTAAATAACGACCGTCTACTGCCTTTTGAGCCGTTCCTGTTTTTCCACCTACTCTATAACCATCAACATATGCACCTTTTCCTGTCCCTAGCGCTACAACACTTTCCAGAGCGTATCGTACTTGTTCTGAGACCTCTTCTGAAATGACACGGCGTTTTTCATCAGGAGTATTGCGACTTATCACATCTCCTGTGATTGGATCAATCCATTCCTTCGCGATATAGGGTGTGTACAATATTCCACCATTGACCGCAGCAGCTACTGCTGCAACTTGTTGAATAGGTGTAACAGAGACCCCTTGACCAAAAGCAGTTGTAGCGAGTTCGACTGGCCCTACCTTTTCCAAATCAAACAAAATGCCAGTCCCTTCTCCAGCCAAATCTATTCCAGTTTTTTCTCCAAAACCAAATGCAGTAATGTAAGAAAATAATTTATCTTTTCCCAATCTTTGACCCAGCTCTACAAAGCCTGGGTTACATGAATTTTGTACAACTTCCAAAAATGACTGACTGCCATGACCTCCGCTTTTCCAACACCGAAGCTTAGATCCTCCTACAGAAATTGAGCCCGAATCATAAAAATGATCTTCAATTAAATTAACTTCTTCCTCTTGTAAAGCAGCTGCTAGAGTAATAATTTTAAAGGTTGAACCTGGTTCATACGTACTCCAAACTGGCAAATTTCGGTTGTAAATTTCTGGAGCAACATTTTGAAAATTAGCTGGGTCAAAATCTGGTCTAGACGCCATACCAAGTATCTCTCCGTTGTTTGGGTCCATAGCAATTGCAATAATCCCATCTGGATTATAAGCAGCTTCAGCAATGTCTAATTCACGTTCAATGATCGTCTGAACCCTCGTATCAATGGTTAGCTTCAAATCATTTCCATCAATTGGTGGGTTGTAATCATCTGCCATATCCGGCATCCTTTTCCCTTTCGCATCAGCATAAAATTGCACAGAGCCTTGTTCACCATTTAACTGTTTGTCATAATAAAGTTCAAGACCCATTAACCCTTGATTATCAATGCCTGCAAACCCTAATACATGCGATAAATAGCTGCCAAATGGATAATGACGCTTGGAGTCTTCACCGATATATACACCTGCTAGGTCTAACTCCTGAATCTCATTTGCCTTCTCATGAGATATTTTTCTACCCTCTGGGTGAATTCTGACATTCACCTCTTCCGCAGTGACAAGTTTGTATGCTTTTTCTTTTGACATGTCTAATGCTTCAGCTAGTTTAGTAGCCGTGTGAACAGGATCTTCTATCTGTCTAGGGACAACCCAAACAGTAGGAGCACTGATGTTTGTTGCTAAAGGAACGCCATTTCGGTCTAGTATTTCGCCACGTTTAGGTTCAAATTTTATATCCCGACTCCATAAGCCTTCAGCCTTTTCAGTCAATTCATTACCTAATAAAAATTGAACATACCCTAAACGTAAATCAATGATAAAAAAGATGAGTAAACCTACTAATAATGTTAAAGTTAACCTTTTTCTTACTGTAACTTGAGACACACGCATATAAGTGAACCTCCCATAAAATTGCTCGTTCAAATATATGCTTGTACATCATTGTTTAGAACAGATCACCTTTAGTCTAACACTTCCATTGTTTCCTCATCTTCACCTTGTTCTAAATCGGCGTCTTCACCATCCATTGATGATTCATTTGCTAATTCCGCTGTTACTGCCGGTTGTTGAAGATCGATGATAAGCAAATCACCTTTCTGAACGACCGAATGAGGGAAGATATTTTGTTTCGTAACATAACCACTACCTACTATATTTGGCTGCAATTCTAATAGTTCAACAACCTTTAAGACGTCCCGTAATGACCAACCCATCATATCAGGCATTAATAATTCTCCATCGGTAACTAAAATTACTTTTTCATCAGCGATCACTTCGATTTGACTGTTAGGATATTGCGCTATAATTTTTTCCCCATTCCCAACTAATATTGGGGATAGGCCGCTTTTTTCTATACTATTAACAGCTTCCTGTGGAGACTTTCCAATATAAGATTTTATCGTAACAGCTGTGTTTTGTAGATTTCTTTGTTCGTCCTCTACTTCAGTAGGAAGTATATTTAAATATTTCAAACTACTTTCCATAACAGGATTAAATATTTTTGAAACGGGTGCTGACCCTTTTTCGTTTGGTGCTATGTTCGGCATTTTCACCGAAACATACATGATTAATTCAGGGTCTTCTTTTGGAGCCATACCGAGGAAGGAAAAAATATAATTTCCGTGTCCTTTTAGATACCCTCCGCCGTTAGGGTTAGGTATTTCAGCGGTTCCCGTTTTTCCAGCAACTTGATAGCCCTCTATATCATAAGCTGCTCCTGTCCCATGTTCACCTACAACAACTTGCTCAAGCAAATCTAATACTTCTTCTGAAGTATTGTTAGATACAGGCTTCCCCACAACTTTTGATTCACCTTGCTCTATTACTTCATTCGTACTTGAATCAACTATTCTATCGATAATATACGGCTGTAACATTTCACCACCATTAGTAATAGCAGTTGCGGCTTGAACGAGTTGGATAGGTGTTACAGTTGTTCCTTGACCAAAGGCTGTCGTTACTTGTTCAATTGGATAGTTAAACAAAATGCTACCTGCTACCTCCCCAGGTAAATCAATGCCTGTAGGCTGATCAAAATGAAAAGCTTGCAAATATTCGTAGAATTTATCAGGACCTAATTTCTCATAAGCAAGGATGGCAAAACCAACATTAGAAGATCGCCTAACCGCTTCATTAAAATTGATAACACCCCAGGTAGTGTTTATATCATTTATCGGTTTACTCCCAGGAACTGAATAGGAACCAGATTTAAATGATTCTTCGCCATCATATACACCGCCATCAATTGCGGCAGCAAGTGTAAATATTTTCATCGTCGAACCTGGTTCATAAGGGTAGGAAATAGCATCATTTAAATAGTTCTCAATATCCCTTACGTTAGGATCAAACGAAGGTCTTGTACTCATTGCTAAGATTTCACCAGTCTTTGCGTTTGCAATAACGCCAATCATTTTTTCTGGTGTATATTCTTCATTCACTTTGTTCATAGCATCTTCCAAGAAACTTTGAATCTTCCGATCAATCGTTAAATATACATCATTCCCATTTTCCGGTGGTACAATCTTAGTCTCTTTATTAGGGAGTCGGAAGCCTTGTTGATCACCTTCGTACGTAATATACCCATCTTCATCATGCAAGTAATCATTTAGTGATTGCTCAAGTCCTAACATTCCCACTGTTTGTTTACGAATTTGTGTATCGTCTTCAATTTCTTCTTTCACTGTATACCCAATCACACTGGATGCAAATACGCCATTTGGATAATAACGCTTCTCATCTCGAATAAATGTGATACCAGGTAATTTTAACTCCTCAATCTCATTTTTCAATTGATGGCTAATATTGCGACCATAACGTCCAAACTCAACTTGCTTCCTATCCAACTCTAAAATCCCTACCATCTCATGTACATTCATGCCAATTAGTGGTGCTAATTTTTCAGCAGTATCGCGTGGATCAACTACATGATTTGGCTCGTCTTCATCAGTTGTTAAGCTTTCATCAACCACAGCCGCAATTGTATAAGAAGGGATGTCTTCTGCAATTACTTCACCATTTCTATCGTAGATTGAGCCTCTTCTTGCCTCTATCGTTCTTTGTCTCTTATACTTCTCTTCAGCTTTAATCGCTAATACTTCACCGCCTGCTTCCCCTGACCATTGAATAAACACAAAACGTATCAACAACATAAAAAAGAGCAGTGTGAAAACAATACTTAACAACGCTGCTCCTTTGTTAATATTTTTTCTTTTTATCGTCATAATATCAATCCTGCACTACTTTTACATTTTTTTCGTTTAGTTGTAACCCGAGCTCCTGTGCTTTTTGCCATATCCTTTCGTATGTACTAAGCTCTTGAATTTCCACCTGTAAATCTGTGTTTACTCTTCCTTGTTCAGCTATGGAAGTCTCAGTTTGTTGAATCTCTTTATTTAAAGCGTATATCGAAGCTGTATTTGATATGATGGTTATGCCACCAACTAATATTGCAGTTGCAAACATTAGCAATATACATTTTTCACCTAATGATATCTTCGCGCTCTTCTTTTTGACTAATTTACGTTTATGTTTGACTTCGTGTTGACGCTGTTCTTGAACTCTGTGTGCTAAGTTACTCATTCATTTCTTCTCTCCTTTTTTAAAGGCTGTGATCGAATAAATTGTTGTTAATCGTACCTAAGTAACACGTATACAACAACATTTCGGGGCATCTTTTCGTTTTTATACATGTTATGAACCTCATAAAAATATACCAAGATGTTCTCACTTAGTAATTCTTTATACAAAAGTTACGAAAAGAGCCTTTTGAAAAGATAAGAAAATATAGCTTTTTAGAGGTTCTTCAATTAGTCTTGGACAAATGATATCGAAAAAGTTACATTTTTTCCGCAATTCTAAGCTTTGCTGAACGTGCTCGGTTATTTAGTTCTAGTTCGTTAGCTGATGGTAAAATAGGTTTTCGTGTAACGAGCTTTAAGGTTGGCTTATACTCATCTGGTACTACAGGTAGTCCAGGGGGAAGAGGAGGACCTTCACTTGCTTTTTTATAAGCTACTTTACACATCCGGTCTTCTAATGAGTGAAATGTAATAACAGAAATTCTGCCACCAGGCTTTAACATGTCAATAGCCTGTCCAAGTGCATCTTCAAACACTTGTAGTTCATCATTAACAGCAATTCGAATAGCTTGAAAAATTCTTTTCGCAGGATGTCCGCCAGTTCGACGTGCCGCTGCAGGAATTCCATCCTTTATAAGGTCAACTAATTGACTTGTCGTTTCAATTGGTTTCTTTTCTCGAGCAGCTTCAATCTTCCGAGCGATCTGTTTTGAAAAACGCTCCTCCCCGTATTGGAAAAATATTCTTACCATTTGTTCGTAGGGCCAATGATTTACAACATCATATGCAGATAAAGTAGCTTGATGGTCCATTCTCATATCTAATGGCGCATCGTAATTATAACTAAAACCTCTCTCAGGCGTATCCAATTGAGGAGAAGATACTCCCAAGTCAAATAAAATACCATCAACAGCATGAATATCTATTTCTGCTAGTCTTTGTTGTATGTATCGAAAATTACTCTTGATGATTGTAATCTTATCTTGATGTTTTGCTAATTTTTTTTTCGCATGTTCGATCGCTGTTTCATCTTGGTCAAACGCAATTAACCTTCCACTATTAGATAGCTTGCTCACGATTAATTCACTATGACCTGCACCACCAAGAGTACAGTCAACATATATACCGTCGGGATTAATTCGTAAGCCATCTACTGCTTCGTCTAATAAAACTGTCTTATGTTTAAACATGTCTAGCACCACCTTGAGACAAATATACTTTGCCCATATTTTCTACTTATTGAGTAGTATTTGTCTCTCTGTTCAAATTATCAATTTAGTAAATAACTATGTTACGCATAGGCCGTTTTCACATCGATTGTTGTTTTTCATACTAAGCAATGAACACGATAATAGTTAAAGTTTTTGGCAGCTTTTCTTCTATAAATTCAAGAAGATTGCATAAAACCTCTTTTAATCAGTGGCCATGTAGTAGTAGCAACAATGTTTGAAAAAAGCATCTGCTTTAAACTCGTTCATTAAAAGTTAAAATCGATCATGTTTTCTGCGATTTCAGCGAATGATTCCTCAGACTCAGAAACATATTGATCCCAACTTATCTTACTCCAAATTTCAATGCGATTAGAGACACCAATTACTACACATTCCTTTTCAATTACGGCGTATTTCCTCAGCGAAATAGGTATATTTATTCTACCTTGTTTATCAATTTCACAGTCTATAGCGCCGGAAAAAAAGAAACGAGTAAAAGCACGTGCATCTTTTTTTGTTAATGGGAGGCTTTTTAACTTCTCTTCAATAATGCTCCATTCACTCAAGGGGTAAGCAAATAAACACTGATCTAACCCTCTTGTAAGGACAAAAGAATCGCCCAGATTATCTCTAAACTTAACAGGGATAATCATTCGACCTTTTTGATCAATGTTGTGATGGAATTCTCCCATAAACATGATACACAACCCCACTTTCTAACAATAATGTACCACATCTCCCCACTTCTCTCCACCCTTTTTTTTGTAATTTAGCCATAAAAGCATATGTAGTCAAATATCGACTTTGTTTGCTTCAGTACTAAAAAAGTAAATATTTGTTATACAAGACAACAACAAGCCTTATTTCAGAAAAAAATTATGACATACAAAAAACCCCTGTATGAATACAGAGGTTTAAATTAGCTGTCATTTATTGCTCTTTAAATTAAGAATGGCCGGCAAGATGTATCTTCCTAATCCAACAATTATAAAAGTAACAAAGATGCCACGAACACATGATGTATACGTGTTTATATTCTTAAGTCTATAATACCAATTAATGCGATAAAAACCTTGATGTAGCTATAAATGTGCACTCTCTTCAAATAGCATTTCTTACATTTATAGATAAATTAATTGATGGTTCCCATTATATTTTATCGGAGCATTTACTAATTGCTGAATAAAACCAAACCCATATTTATTTAAAAAGTAAAATATATTCCATACCCTTTCTTGAGGTAAATGATTTGGTCGTAAACAGTTCTCTATCCTTTGAAACTTTTTCAATGTTACTTCATGTTTAGTCTCGATAGAACGATTAATTAAAGTTGAAACAAATTCAAACTGAGATTGTATTAATTGAGCATTTTTAACAAGGACAGAATGTAAGTTAGCATCTACTTCTGTTGCTTTTTGCCTAATTTGTTGATGAATTTGTTCAACCTCTTCTTTCGCATTGTTAATGATACTTTCAAAGTCATACTTCAGCTCGGTTTTCACCCAATCATCACGATAAGAAAGCAAATTATCTTGTAAAACATCATCTATTGGTATATTTAACTTCTCTAAATCAGATGTAATTGTTCGGTCAACAATCGTAATATTAGCTCTCGGTATAATTGGTGGCATTTTAAAATCGAACAATGAAAAGGCATTTTTAAGCTCACCCCAATAGGCAAGTTCTCCTGGTCCAGCAATAAATGCTAATGTTGGGAATAAGTATTCTTGCATGAGGGGTCTTGTAACTACATTGTTGCTCAGCAAATGGGGTGATGATTCTGCTATTTGAATAAGTTCATCAAATGATATCTTCACTTCATTATTCTTACCTTTAAAGTATCCTTCAGCCCCATCCCTTTCCAAAAGCACTCGATTTTCATTATATTGAAAAAACAAATTTGAAGAATTGATATTCACATCTAGCACTTTGTTATATCCAACTTCTTCTAACACATGTTGTTGCATAGACACCGCTTCTGCTAGTTGTGAATTGTTATAGATAAGATGATGGAAAAATTCAGATTCTATTTCACGTAGATCAGGGGAAGCTGAGTTAACAACGATAAGCCCTTCATCAGCAAATAATGTTATTAAGATTTGAGCAAAAAAGTCAACAACAGTTTCTGTATCATGTAAGCTCTGTTTAAGCATAGATAGAATTTCATGTGTATAATTTGATTCACCGTACGATTGAATGATTTCTTGTATCCATTGCTCACAAAGGTGTTTGTCTATATGTATATCTGATACCATTTGCTTATTAGTATTATGGCGATTGTACGATTTTTTCTTCATGCCGCTTTCTGTCTCTACATATTGATGATTAATTTCATCAAAGTCATGATCTTCACCAGCTATCCAAAACACAGGTAAGACTGGGACATTTAGTTCCTTCTCTTGCTGCTTTGCTGTTTGGATTATTGTCAATATTTTGTGAATAGTATACAAAGGGCCTGTTAATAATCCTGCTTGTTGACCACCGATTACAACAAGGCTATTTTGATCTAGAAGCTTTTCAATATGCTGTTTAGATTTGTCATTATGTTGAAATTTAGAGTGATAACGTAGTAGATGCTTTACGAGCCTCTCACGCTGAAACCGTCTTGATGCAAGCTCATCTTTTCTTTGTTCATACACTGTTGCATCATGAATATTGTAATGAAAAAACTGATGACACTCTTTGGAATTCCCCATGTAATCAGTTGCAAATTTATTTAATGAAGGGAGAAAAAGATCATTAACCTCCATGAATTTAACTTCCTTTCTAGCTGCTTTTATATCTACTCCCCGTAGTATAGCATTGATTTTTAAAAAATGGAAAGAACTTGCTCGTAAACTATTAAGTGTTAACAAATGCCAATACACGATCAATTAAGCCGTAAACAAACAAAATGATGTAGGCAGAAAAGAAAAACAAAAAACTAAACCGCCACGATCCTTTTAATACTTTGCGCATATCGATATCTTGTTTAATTTTCCACTGTAAAATAACAACAACCATCGCAATTAACACGATTATAAGTAGGATAAGCCAAAACATAGATTGTCCCCAAATAACCTCTGTCAAATAATATACTGACAAGATAAATAAGGCTGTTGAAATGTCGATAGCCATTAACAGAGAATTCCTTTTACGACGGGTGATCTTACATAAGATGAAATACACAAGAAACAAACCAATTATTGGAATAGTGACAACTGTTGCAAAAACACCGGCTACTAACTGTGACATGACGAATCACCTCTCTGCAATTCTTTACCTTTTATAGAATCATACAAAAATGTACTAACTGGTACACTTTTCCCCACCTTATCAGCCTCTGCTATGATATATCCTAATATTGCATCGATTTCTGTCTGTCGCCCACTCTCAATATCTCTTAGCATAGATGAGCGATTATTCTGAGTTTGTATACAAATATGTTCTAGACGTTCCCACATATTATTTGTATTAACATTCATAACGGATGTCACTTCTATAAATAGGTTCTTCATTCGCGAAAGAAAAAAACGATTGGAAAGTAAGTCTCCATTTTCCACACAATATAAGGCGGTTAATGGGTTGATTACAGCATTAACAATTAACTTTTCAGAAAGCACCTTATACCAATCTTCAGCAACTAAGACCCCAAAGTCGGAGTGTTGACCTTTTTGAAACGACTGTATTACGCCTTCTCCATTTCTAAATGAACAAATTTTCGTTATTCCAACACCAGTATGATTTACTGTATAGTCATTAATTTTTAACGCGCCATGCTCAACGACCCCAACAAGTATTACTTCATGGTTTAGTTTCTCAAATAGTGAAATATGCTTCATACCATTTTGCAAAAATAACAGTGCATTAACATTTCGAAATTGATTCGTCGTATTCAGAACACGGTCTAAGTGATACTCTTTAACCGTAACAATAATCAAATCCTCGTGTTCTAACCCATCGTCTAATACTTTTGCAGTAACCTTATACGTGGATTGAACACCGCTCTTGATCAATTGAATACCTTTGGAATTTATTTGCCTAGCTTGATCTTTGCGTCGAGTATAAATCGTAACTTGATGATATATTGAAAGGTAACACGCATATAATAGTCCAATTGAACCAGCACCAATAACCCCTATTTGCATATAAACCTCCTTTTATATCAGGTTCTTTGTATTATGAAACTATTTTAACAAAAATAGCGGAAGCAGTGTTACATAATCTCGTAAAAACTGCCTAATGTTGTTACTTTAACTAACAGCAAGTGCCAAAGTTCCTCATAATTTGGACCTAAGCAAAATTAGTACAGGCGTATTTTAACAACATTGATTCTGTAAATAAATAAACAGAGGATAACACTATAATGATCGTCATCCTCTGTTTGTTTATTTACTTTAGTACTTATATAACATTTTTGGCCTCACTTTATAGCATCGTTTAAACTGGATAAACAGGATGCTTACGTTGGACATCTGCTATCTCTTTAGTTTCATAAATTGTAAACCTATCAATTAACTCTTTTCGTAAATCATTTGGTGATACAATTGTATCTATAATCATTTCAGATCCTAATTTATATATATCTATATGCTGTTTATACTCCTCTTGCTTTTGCTGAATATATGCTATTCTTTCTTTTGGGTCTTCTATGTTACTTATTTTGTTAGAATAAACTGCATTTACTGCCGCTTCAGGACCCATTACAGCTATTTGCGCAGTTGGAAGTGCTATACAGCAATCAGGCTCAAAAGCTGGTCCCGCCATTGCATATAGCCCGGCCCCATAAGCTTTTCGAACAATAACAGAGATTTTTGGCACAGTAGCTGAACTCATTGCAGCTATAAACTTAGCACCATGTCTAATTATTCCAGCCTGTTCAACCTTTGTTCCTATCATAAAACCTGGTACATCAGCTAAGAATAATAAAGGAATATGAAAAGCATCACACAGCTGAATAAATTTAGCCCCTTTATCTGCGGAATCAACGAATAAAACTCCGCCTTTCACTTTCGGTTGATTGGCTATAATTCCAACACAGCGACCATCTATTCTAGCTAAACCAGTAATAAGTTCGGCAGCAAATAATTTCTTAATCTCAAAAAAACTATCTTTATCTACAAATGCGTTAATACAATCATACATATCAAAAGGAGCATTTTGATGCACAGGGATGATATCAGCCAAACTCTTACTATGACTCGACTCTCGTGCCTCAATATGGCGTGGTTTAGACTGGGAATTAGTAGGGAAATACGTTAAATACGTTTGAGCTAAACGAATTGCCTCTTCTTCATTTCCAGCAAGTACATCACCACATCCACTTATTGTACAATGCATGCGAGCTCCACCCATTTCTTCAAGCGTTACTTTTTCACCGATGACCTTCTCAGCCATTCGAGGGGAGCCTAAATACATTGATGCATTCTTATCGACCATTATTACAATATCACAAAAAGCTGGTATATATGCTCCGCCAGCAGCGGACGGCCCGAACAAAATACAAATTTGAGGAATGACCCCAGATAGTCGTACTTGATTATGAAATATACGACCTGCTCCACGGCGATTTGGAAACATCTCTAACTGATCAGTAATGCGTGCACCAGCCGAATCGACTAAATACAACAACGGCACCTTTTGTTTCTCTGCTGACTCTTGGATGCGAATAATTTTTTCGACTGTTCTTGCTCCCCATGAACCAGCCTTCACAGTCGAATCATTAGCCATCACACATACTGTTTGCCCATTGATTGTTCCAGTAGCTGTAACTACTCCGTCAGCGGGTAAATCCCCAGCTTGATCGTTTGCGAACATTCCATCTTCTATATATACCCCTCGATCAAAGAGCAGTTTCAATCTATCTCTAACAAATAATTTGTTCTGCTCTTTTTGTTTTTGATGATACTTTTCTGCTCCTCCACGTTCAATATTTTCTAGTTTTTCTGATAAAACTTTATCTAAATCGCTTACTTGAACCATTGTTTAAATTCTCCTTCCCTTTATCCTAATACGATGAGAACATCTCCTTCATTTACGAAATCTCCTATCTCCACTTTTATTTCATTTACAGCCCCTTCTATTGAACTCTCAATTGGTATTTCCATTTTCATTGATTCTAGAATAATAACCTGTTGGCCTTTAGTAATCTGTTCTTCCTTCTCAACTAATAAATTTAGTACAGTACCTGCCATCGATGCATATATTTCTTTCATACCATATATCCTCCCAATTCAGGTGTTTTTTTCTATTAAGCGGTCATTTCACAAACTTTTACTATTGATATAAGTTAAAACAACTAGATGAAGTTCTATGAGAGAACATCAGCGTGAATACTGCCTTGATAAAAAAGAGGTAGTATAACACCCTTCTCGAAACATCTCATTTTGAATAACCTTTTCAAGTAAAGGTAAGTTGTTTTTTATCCCTTCAACTTTCATTTCTTCAAGCAATTTTTCAGCCTTATGTAATACATCATTTCGATCAAGACCATGTATGACTAGCTTTGCGATCATCGGATCATAAAATGGGGTAACTTGGCAACCTTCATCATACCCTTTATCTATTCTGACACCCTCTGTTGATGGATAAGTTAATACATTAAGAGTACCTGGCGAGGGCAAATATGTAACTGGATCTTCTGCATATAATCGAAATTCTAGCGCGTGCCCGTTACTATTTATCTCATGCTGTAATAATGGCATATTTTCCCCACATGACAACCTTATTTGCCATTCAACTAGATCAATCCCTGTAACCATTTCAGTTATCGGATGTTCAACTTGTAACCTCGTATTCATTTCTAAAAAATAGAAATTCTCATCGTTATCTACTACAAATTCAACTGTTCCTACATTGGTATACCCTACATGTGCAGCGACTTTTAATGCACAATCAATCATTGCTCTTCTCGATTCCTCTGATAGGAACGGTGAAGGTGTTTCCTCAATCACCTTTTGATTTCTACGTTGAATTGAACAATCTCTCTCAAACAAATGAACAATATTCCCAGCTGTATCAGCACATATTTGAATTTCAATATGCCTCGCATCGGCAACATATTTCTCAATAAATATTTCATCATTCCCAAAATATGCTTTAGCACGGTTTTTAATTGACACAACCACCTTCTTTAATTCTTGCTCGTCATTACAACGTTGCATCCCAACTCCGCCACCGCCACTACTTGCTTTTATCATTACCGGGTATCCAATTTTGTCAGCTATAACGCATGCCTCTTCAACTGAACTAACAGACTCATGACTCCCTGGCACAATAGGTACTCCAGCCTTTTGCATTTCCTTTCGTGCTTGGATTTTTTCTCCCATTAAAGCAATAACGTCATGTTGTGGGCCAATAAAAGTTATACCATTATCATTAACTAACTTTGCAAACATTGCATTTTCGGATAAAAAACCATACCCTGGGTGAATACCATCTACATTTTCCTCTAAAGCTAATTTTACGATAGCATCCATAGCCATATATGATTTTTGAACAGGAGATTCCCCGATACGGATCGCTTTAGTAGCTTCATTTACGTATGGTAAATTCTTATCAGCATCAGAATAAATCGCTATTGTCTCAATCCCCATATTGTTACATGTTCGAATTACCCTAGAGGCAATCTCCCCTCTGTTCGCAATTAGTATTTTCTTCATTTGCACACTCCTGTTCTATATCTTATTTGTATATATTTCTACAAAATTTTTAATATTCCTTCTATTTATGAAAACGCTTTCTAATTATTTTCTACAGAATTTTGTGTCACTTTGTTATATAATAAAAATATAAGGTTATGTGGGAGGAAGATTATGATGGAAACTTATAAAATAGAACGATTACTCGTAAACTATAAAACAATAGAAGAATTTAAAAAATTTAAAGAATACGGGCTACAAGAATTATCTATGCTTGATGATCTTCAAACAAATATCATCGAAAACAATAGTGATTCTCCATTTTATGGAATATACTACGGTGGTAAGTTAGTCGCTCGAATGAGTTTATATAAAGTTGATGCAAAATATGATAAATACTTTGACCCACCACAAACATACCTAGAGCTATGGAAACTTGAGGTATTACCTGCATTTCAAAGGAAAAATTTTGGAACCGCTTTAGTCAATTTCGCGAAGAGTTTTAACCTACCTATCAAAACTAACCCCCGTGTAAAATCAGCAGAGTTTTGGACTAAAATGGGGTTTTCTGCTGCTACTTATGATGTAGAAAGAGACTTTGGTGAAAATCCGTTATTATGGCATCCTAATGGTGTTAAAGAACAGACTCGATAATATATACCATTTCAACACATTCAATACATGGACATAAAAAAGAAACAGTTTCTTTTAAACTAACTGTTTCTTTTTTTTATTTTTTGTAAATTACATAGGTGCTATTGATTATTTTTCAACCCTCTCTAAATTTCCATTTCTGTCCATTTGGAATTTTACTTTACTTTGCTTTTCCTCTTCTTGCAGCACAACCATCTTCCTTGCACGTTCCATAATTTCTATTAACGCTTTGTAATCATCTTCAACTTGTCGTAGATTGGTTAACAGCGATTGATTCTCCTCATCGACCTTATCCATTTTGTTTTCTAAATGCGCCACACGTTTTTTTAATTGTTTATTTTCTATAACTAATTCGTCGTATTCATTTTGAGATGAGTCGATAATTTGCAAATAAGTTATTACTTTTTTCAACGATAAATCATCAACTAAAGGTTCAGATGACTGAAAATCATTTTCTTTATGTTCAACTGTGGTAAGTGTTGATTCTTGCCCATTTTTTAATTGCTTTCTTTGTTTCTTAGCAAGCTCAATACCAGACTTATATTGTTTACGAACATACGAATTCCACCTGAAACCACAGGCGGCTGCAGTTCGTGATAACCGTCTGCCGACTTCCTCAAAAGCTGCCAATTGCGTTCCACCTTCACGAATATTCCTCAACACAACCTCAGCTAACAGTAAATCCTCATCGTTTGTCCATGCATCCTGCCGAGTCGTTGACATTACCCTACCTCCCAGTAGCTTTTTTTTAATACATATGCTGCTACTAGAAAAGATAGACTATATATAAACTATCACAATGCAAATAATTCATGTTTTATCCATATACAACACATAAATCATTAAAAAACATCTTAATTGTTATTCAAAAAAGCCTCGACTGCATGGTGATGCTCATCTCTTGCCCATAAAGATGCACATTGTTCAATTTCTGCAAACATTCTTTCCTTTAAATGATGGGCCTTCCATTTATTAATTAATACCTGTTTATATGAGGATAGTACATGTACATCTGCTTCAAGTATTGGTTTCAGAAATTCTTTACACTGTTTCACTAAGTCTTGGTTATCTAACACTTCATTAACAAAACCAATTTCATAAGCCTTCTCTGCAGAAATCATTTTTGCTGTCATTAGCAATTGAAGTGCCTTATCATAGGGGATTTTTTCATTTAATAAGGTTGCTCCACCCCAACCTGTTGTTATCGCTAATTTACTTTGTATAAATCCTAGTTTACTGCCTTGCTTAGCTAAACGAAAATCACATGCTGTTGCTAGTTCACAACCACCTCCTATTGCAAATCCATTTAATAGTGCCACAGTTGGCTTAGGAAGTGTCTGTAGCGAGTATAGTATTTCACCCATTTTTGAAAGCATTTCATATGCCTCTCTTTTTGTTTTTAATTGATGAAATACACTTAAATCACCTCCGGAACAAAATGCTTTGTCACCAGCTCCAGTAATGACGATTGCTTTAATATCAACCGTCTCTCTCACATCGTTTATAAGCGTTTCCAATTTATTCATAACATCATAATCGATCGCATTTCTTTTAGCCAAACGGTTAATTGTAGCCCATACTACGCCATTATCGTCTTTATTAATAATCATTTTCTCCACCCTTGTACCTTCCCCCCACTTATATAATGATATAGAAAAAAACACAAAGAATTTACTCTTTGTGTTTTTTAACGTCAGTAATCAACATCATTTAGTTGCTAACTACTTCTTTTCCTTTATAAGTACCACATTCTTTACAAACGCGGTGAGCAAGCTTCATTTCACCACAATTTGGGCATTCTACCATACCAGGGGCTTGTAATTTGAAATGCGTACGACGCTTTCTTTTTTTAGTTTTAGATGTTCTTCTAAAAGGTACAGCCATTATTCCCACCTCCTTAAAGAGAATTAAAATCATATGAAGGCCGGATAATGCCGGTTCTTCGTTTTGTTAATTTTCTTTATTTTTGTCAAAATATTTTGCTAATCCAGCTAAACGTGGATCTATCTGATTTTTCACATCTTCCTCAGTAATAACAGACCAATCTTTTCCAGATTGTAATACTTTATCTTCCTGTACACTTTCTGAATATATCTGCATTGGAATTTCTAGAAGAATATTTTCCTTTATGATCGGAAGAATGTCAACGACATCTCCTTCAACATTATGAACCTCATCTTCATTATCAAAATCAGATTGTTTAAATAAAAAGGTTTCCGTCGTTTTAATAGTAAACGGAAATTGTACATCAACCAATGTTCTCGAGCAAGGTAAAACCATTGAACCAGTAATTGTTAAGTGAAAAATAGCTTTAGCATGACTTACATCTGCTGCACCTGTAACTTTAACAGGTGAAATATTACGAATTGACTTCTCAATATGTTTAATGTCACTTACATCTACAGTTTCGTCAATTATTATGTCCTTGTTCTGTAATTGGTATAGTTGATGAATTGTCCATTTCAATTATATCACCTCAAGGCAACAAAGGTAATTATAGCTTTGTAAAACACATTTGTCAATATTTTTTCTTTACATCTACATTCTTAAATAGGAAGTTCCTTTAACACTATTATTCATCGAAAGCAGCTTCCTTACCCTTCTATTTTCATTAATTTAATTGAGTTAATAAATACTGTGAATTTGAGAGATGGAACTTCATTTTCATATACATTATAATAAAAGAAATCATTGTATACATTTTTCCAATATTAAACTAGAACTGAGGTGTGTAAGTGAAGGCTGCAGGTGTTATCGTTGAGTACAATCCATTTCATAATGGGCATTACGTTCATTTACAAGAAACAAAAAAGCAAACAGGCACTCATTGTGTTATAGCAGTTATGAGTGGAAATTTTCTGCAACGCGGTGAACCCGCACTAGTATCTAAATGGTCGAGGACTAAGATGGCCTTAGAAGCTGGTGTAGATATCGTTGTCGAATTACCTTACGCCTATGCATCACAAAATGCTGAAATGTTTGCAAATGGAGCAATTTCAATTTTATCTGCTTTATTATGTGAGGAAGTTTGTTTTGGAAGTGAGCATGGAGAAATAAAAGATTTTCAACATGCTGCCCAATTTTTGAAACAAGCTGCACCAACATATAATGAAAAGGTGAAGAATGCAATAGATAAAGGATATAGTTATCCGAAAGCATCATCAATTGCTTTTAATGAAGTAAAAACTACGAATGTGAAGCTTGATTTATCTAAGCCAAATAACATTCTAGGTTATCACTATGTGAAAGCAATTCATGATCAGCACAGTAGCCTAACTCCATTAACAATCACCCGAACAGGGGCTCAATATCATGATGAGGAATTTACATCTCCTTCTATCGCTAGTGCAACCAGTATACGTCAAACTTTATTCTCAAAGAGCGGTAATATAAATGACATAGATAACTACATCCCTGTATCTACAAAGAACCACTTAATTAATTATTATAATCAGTACAATCGATTTCATAGCTGGGAAGCTTATTTTCCATTATTAAAATATAAGCTATTAACTTCTAGTCTAGCAGAGCTGGAATCAATATATGAATGTGAGGAAGGCTTAGAATATCGACTTATGAAGTACATAAAAGAATCGACTTCATTTATAACTTTTATGGAAAAAATTAAGACAAAGCGTTATACTTGGACTCGACTTCAGCGACTATGTCTACATATATTAACGAATACTAAAAAGCACGACTTACTACAATTATCTACCCAATCTCCATATATCCGTTTATTAGGTATGAATACGAGAGGGCAACAGTATTTGAATGAAGTAAAGAAAAAAATACAACTACCTATCATTTCGAAAGCAGCTTCCTTTGAAGACCCATTATTCATGTTAGATATTACTGCTGCACATGTATATGCTAGTATTTTACCAGAACCTTTATGTTCAACAGCAATTAAACAAGAGTACTCAACTCCACCGATTAGGTTTGATGAAGATGCTAGGAAGTTTAAATAACTCTCTTTACATAAACTTTGGTGCTTTTATTACTAAATTAGCACCGTTAGAGAAGATTAGCTAGGGTTTTCAGCGGTATGAAAATGAAATAAAGGATGCCACGAACTATAATGAATACATGGTAAATCTATTCGTACGTAAAACAGCTATACAAATAAAGAAGGCAACCTCTGCATTTAATGTAAGAGATCTGCCTTCAGTTGCAGTTAATAAACAGCATAAGTATGTAATACTACTCTGGCTGTAAAGATTGTAAATACAATAAAGCATCTTCAAATGTATCTACAGGTACAATTTTCATTGAAGTTCCAATATCTTGAGCTGTTTTTACAGCTTCATTATAGTTTGAGTCACTAGCTCCGTTCTGATTTGGCGCAAAAAAGATTTCGGCCCCTGCCTTATCCGCCGCTACAATTTTTTGAGAGATCCCACCTATAGGTCCGACAGTACCATCATTAAAAATTTGACCAGTACCAGCGATGTCAAAGCCCTTTGTAAGATCTTCTTCAACTAATTGATTATAGATTTCTAATGTAAACATTAATCCTGCAGATGGACCACCTATTTTCTCAGAATTAATTTCCACGCTTGGGTTTACGTTAAGTTCCACATCTTCTATAAGTTGTACACCTAAACCTACTTGCTCTTTATTTTCCAATGTAATCAACTCAATATCTTGAACAACCGTCTCACCATCCCTCTCAACAACAACCTCAATTACATCGCCCTCTTGTTTTGTTGATAGATAATGAGTAAGGTCTTCATAACTTTTCACATCTTTATCGTCTACTCGTATAATACGATCAGCTGTTTTTAAAAAATCTTTAGCTGGTACATTATCTAGCACCGTAAAGACAAATAATCCATTATATTTATACTCTATACTTTTATCTGCTTGATTATATGCAACTGTTATAGCACTGTTTTTTGAGTTCTCCATATTATGTAATTGAATATATGAATATTCCTCATCGCTTCTATCTTGGAGAATATCTTGTTCAGGGTAAATCATTTGGTATTCACTCAATTTCGCCCAAATATATGAGACAACATTTGCTTTTCCCATTCTAACTGTTGTTAGCATTAATGACCCTTCTTCTTCATACCCACCATCAACTTGAACAATAGGAGCAAGCTCTTGTGCTGTTCCAGGTTTCGTAATGTAAAATGGTAGCTGTACAAAAGTAATTAGCATAGCAAGTATAATACCAATAAATAACGATCTAATATAACTTTTAGTCTTCACCTTGCTGTGACTCCTTCCACGTAGAAATAACCGTAATAATATTTTCGAGCTGTTTTCTCGTTTCCTCCTCGCCTATCTCAATAATCTCCTTTATATTGGAAAATGCTTTTGAACTAATATGTTCCACATGTGGTCGAATCATTATATCAGAAGCAATTTCCCTATGGCTAACTAGCTCTTCTTGCATGATGTCTATACTTTGCATAATCACGTCAAAAATGGATGAGATACTTTCATTTTTTTTAACATGTGATACATCAACTCCAATCACGATATCAGCACCCATTTCTTTCACGACTGATACAGGTATGCGGTCAACAACGCCTCCATCGACTAGCACTCGATTGTTTATTTTTTCTGGCACAAAAATTCCTGGAATTGCAATACTCGCACGGACAGCATCAGCAACTGGTCCCGTTCTAAAAACTACCTTTTCTCCCTTTATTAAATCGGTTGCTACAATAGCTACCGGAATATCTAAGTCTTCAATCATTTTCCCATGGGTAAATATACGAATGAGCTCTTTAACTCTATTCCCTGCCAAAAAACCCATCCTTGGAACAGTAAAATCCAAGTAATATTTTCTTTTAAATGCATAAGCCACTTTATATAGACGATTAATGTCTAGCCCAGCTCCATAAAAGGCTGCAACAACGGCACCCATGCTACTTCCAGCAATCAGGTCTATTCCAATATTCTCCTCTGTCAATACTTTAATAACCCCTAAGTGGGCAAAGCCTCTTGCACTTCCAGAACCAAGAGCTAGACCAATGATAGGATCTCGCATGAGAAATACCTCCAAAAAAATGATCTATATTCAATCTTATGGTCTAAAGAAAGGTGCTATACACGTATATTGAAATATAAGTTTGTACAACTTTTTACCATGATTTATTCGTTCTTTCATTCTAACACCTACTACATCCATTGTATAGAAAGAAGATAAAACGGGAGGCAATACTCTTGAATATAACAAAAGTAAATTCATTAATATTAGCAACAACTGCCTTATTGCTAGCTATAGCCCTTATTTCTTTTCCACAAGCATCATTTGAAGCTTCACAAAGAGGGTTACAGATTTGGTGGGGAGTCGTGTTCCCGTCGTTACTTCCCTTTTTTATTATATCTGAGTTGCTCATAGGGTTTGGAGTTGTTCGATTTATCGGTTTTTTATTGGAGCCTCTTATGAGACCATTATTCAAAGTACCCGGTGTTGGCGGATTTGTATGGGCAATGGGAATGGCATCTGGTTATCCTGCAGGTGCTAAATTTACAGCAAGATTACGCCAAGAAAATCAGTTAACTGCAATAGAAGCGGAGCGCCTAGTATCATTTACTAACTCTTCTAATCCATTGTTTATTTTTGGTGCGGTAGCTATTGGTTTTTTTCAAAATGCCAGTTTAGGTATCATCCTAGCCATATCACATTATTTAGGTAATATTTGTGTAGGATTAATAATGAGATTTCACGGCAAAGAAAATGTCATTAGCAAGCCTTCTATTAACAGAAGGAAAAGAATTATACATGAGGCACTACGTTCTGCACATGAATCTAGGCTGCAAGATAATAGGCCACTAGGAAAATTACTCGGGGATGCGATCACATCCTCAGTACATACATTATTAATGATCGGTGGTTTCATTATTTTATTTTCTGTTTTAAACAAATTGCTATCTATCGTCCATATAACAGCTGTGGTAGCTTATCTTTTGGAATATGTGTTAGCGGTTTTTGATCTTCCCGAAGAATTAGGAATACCTTTATTTTCCGGTTTATTTGAAATAACATTAGGAAGTCAATTAACTAGTGAAACACCTAATATTAGCTTGATTTACCAAGCAGTGATTACAAGCTTTATTCTTGCTTTCAGTGGCTTATCAGTTCAGGCCCAAGTTGCAAGTATTCTAGCTGAGACCGATATACGCTTTAGGCCCTTTTTTGTCGCTCGTATCTTTCACGGATTTTTTGCTGCGCTTTTTGCATATATACTTTGGAAGCCTCTATACATTAATACGATAGTAAAACCCGAGCACGGACCAAACGTCATACCTTCTTTTTCATTAAATACTAATTTCAGTATGTTTTATGATTTTTTACATATCATGTGGACTTACGGACCAATTATTACCTTGACAACTCTTTGTTGCTATGTGTTACTTTATATAAAAAAAATAAGGCTCTTTTCGTAAGGCTTTGTTGCAAACATTGTTTAAATAAGCACAAGTAATTTCTTTTAATCAAGAAAGGCACATGAATGCTAATCTTATGTTTTAGTACGGAGAACAACAATAATTAAAACGACCATCAAAGTGATGGTCGTTTGTTATGTAAGCGCAAACATTATCAAGTTATTCAATAAAAGGTATCTGTTCGCTCAGTAGGCTACACTTTATATATGTAATCAGTTAAATTTCTGACGTAACACTTTTTCTACTACATCAGGAACTAGCTCTGATACATCACCATTGTACTTGGCTACTTCCTTTACAATACTCGAACTTAAAAAGGAATATTGATTATTAGTCATCATAAAAAAAGTTTCAATATTTTCTTCTAGCACTCTATTCATAGAAGTTATTTGCATTTCATACTCAAAGTCTGAAACAGCTCGTAAACCACGTAAAATCGCTTGTGCATTCTTACTTCTTGCATAGTCAACTAATAGTCCTTGAAATGAATCAACATAAACATTATCAAAATCTTTCGTAACCTCTTCTATCAGTTCCAACCTTTCTTCCACAGTAAATAATGGTTGTTTGGATGAGTTGTTTAAAACAACAACATAGATTTTATCAAAAACCTTTCTACCCCGTTTTATAATATCTAAATGCCCATAAGTAATGGGATCAAAACTTCCAGGACAAACAGCAATATTCGCCATATTCTTCACCTCCATATTTCTAGCAATACTGATAAATCGTTATGGCAGTGATTCCGTATACCTCATGTTTTATTTGTGAAACACCACCGATTGTATTAGGTAGCTTAACATCTGTTGAATGTTCAACGACAATATGCCCGCCTTCATATAATAAACGATTATTTTCTATCAATTCAATAATATTCTTGATCTTCTGATGCTTATATGGGGGGTCTAAAAAGATTTTGGAAAATCGTAAATTTCGTTTAGTAATCGCTTTTAGCGCACGTTCTGCATCATTTCGATATATTTCTACATGATCAGTAAATTTGCAATATTCAACATTTGTTTTAATCGTTTGTATAGCCTTCACATCCCGATCAACAAATATGCAATGTTCCATCCCCCTACTTAAAGCCTCAAGCCCTAAGCCACCACTACCTCCAAACAAATCTAGAGCATAGCCACCATCAAAATATGGACCAATCATATTAAATATAGCTTCTTTTACCTTATCTGTTGTTGGACGTGTAGATTTACCCGGCACTGCCTTTAAAGGCATACCTTTACAGCTTCCTGAAACTACTCTCATTAACATCACCATTCTTACAAAATTGTAAATAAATTAAGCCTTATTTATTATAGATGATAAAAAAATATTTTGAAAGTGTATACAGTCACTTCAAATGGTCATAATTAGTAGTAACAACATCAAATTATTGATGTTGTTGCCAACCGCGGAGAAGACTTACGTTTCCCCATAAGTTCTTCCTCCGGTTTCTCCTCTCCCTTTGCCTTCTTATCTATGGGTGATATTTCGAAAATTATCCCTATGATATAGAAGGACCCTGTAGGTATCTGCAGGGTTTTTTTAATTTATAGACTTTATTCGTAAACTATGTTGCTGTAGTTCCTAAACTAGAAAATAAAAATGTCGTTTTACTCAACATTCATCGTTCAATAGAAGAACAGATGCCACGAAATTAAGTTGTTTACGTGTATATATTTCAACATGAAAACAGCCAATTATTGACCACTATGCTCACTTGCTTTGTTATTAATATGTAAGATCAATTGTTTGTTCATCCTTTTCAACCAATACTGCGAATAAATCAGTTAGCCACGTTTCATAAATGTAAACAGAATGATCAATCTGTTCCATTGGTTTAGATAATAATCCCCATTCTTCTTCATTATATATAAAATAGTTTTTATTTAAGTAAAATCTCCAAATATCTTGCCCTTTTTCAATATAAATGGTTTCTTGATCTGAAAAAAATGAAACCTTATACCCAGCATGACGTAATACATCCTCTAATGGGAACAAGAGCTGACCATTTCTGAAAATAACTGGTCGATTAACAATTTCTTTACTATTAATGAAGAAGTTTCTTTCATCAACAAAATAGAGGGAAGAAGTCTGATTCCTTTGATTAGTGTTTGCTGAAAAGAATGTTGTTTTACCTAAATCAATAGCTGATAACGACCTATCTAATAGTTCGGATGAAAGCTTCTTATTTTCATAAGTAAATATTATTTCAATAAATTCATCAAGAGCTTGTCCAGATAGCTGAGTGAACATTTCTTCAGAAAGTCTATTAGAAAATTCATCACCAACACTTCTGTTAAGAAGAATTGATTTCAGGACTTGTAAAATCCATTCATCATTTTCATCATAAGAAAAAGACTCAAATAAAACCTTATCTATATAACCTTCTTCAATAAAATTAACATCATCTTTATCATGAATGATTAAAGACGGTGTAATAACCAAATCCTCACCTGGAATATTTACTATCGTTAATGGAGATGAAGATGGCACACTTGCTAGCGATGGGGCATTTATTTTTTCAACTTGATTCCCTTCATTAACATAATATGTAATTTCTTCAACCTCTTCACTATCCAATTGTTTGTTTGTCCAAAAAATTGGTGGTGAATCCATATAGGAATATTCCCATGCATAAAAGTCAATATTCTCTTTAGAAATATATTTCTGCAGCGAGGCACCTGTCACCCAAGTCCCTCGAGGTGAATGATCTTCAATAATTTCTAAACGAGTATTTTTCAATTGTTGAGAGTGAAGGTTTATTGACCAATTTTCCATCAAGAAAGAATGTAGGGAACTATCAATTGATATTTGATATGTGAAAATGATATGTTGCTCATTACCATTCATTAAGGTAATATCATTGTCATTATAAATAATCTCGCATTGCTTTCCATTTTCTGTTTCACAAAAAATTTGCTCTTGCTCAATAACTGATGGAATCGATAATTCATACGTTGGTTGTACTAAACCATTATACGATTGTGTTACAACCAATGCGTTATCTTTCCGCACAAGCTGAATTGATTCATTTAACTGTGTATTATTATCCACCATTACTTTTTGTTCTGTATTTCCAGTATAAGAAAACCATTGCAATATGATGAGTGTCAAACTTAAAGTTATTAAAAGAAAAAGAATTGCATACAATGAACGTCTCATAACTATCTCCTAACTCGTAAAAACAACTAGAATATGATTAGTTTATCATAATCACACACTTTGTTAATAATAAAATATAGATAACCCCTTCCATGTTGGGAGGGGCTATAGTCCTAATTTATAGTCATATTCTTTAGCTTCATCAGGTTTAGAATTTTCAAATTCTATCTTCAAAAATGGCTTATGAGATACCTCGACCTTTTTCACAAATGAAAGACCATTTAATTTATTGCACATATGGTCTACTTCAGACATATCACAATACAGGACTACATACTTTAAACGTTTTGATACATAATGTACATTCCCATACTTTCTTAATAATTTAGCTTGTTTTAATGAAAAAAGCCATACTATAATCCCTTGTCTTTTGGAAAACATTACAATACTCCCCCGCTTGATTATTGATCTAGTGACAACCGCAGCTCCCACCTACACCACAACCACCTCCACAGCTTGAAGCAGCATCAAAGAATGGATTACCTGTAGGAACTTTAATTGAATCAGAGACGGTCTTTCCAATGATAATGCTTATTTCATCCAATAACACTTGAATGGAGTTTTCAGCTTTTTTAAACTCAGAAATGATTTCGTTTAAATCTACCTCACGTTTTATCTCTCTTACTTCTCGAGAGATCTTTTTGAAATCAGGATGATATTTTCCAAAACGCTGAACATCTTCGTACTGTTCCTTTATATTAACAAATTTATCAATTAACGATTGAGCATTCTCGTTCTTCTTCAATTTATTTAAACAATCATTGTAGTTTTCAAAAACTTCTGAATCAAGAATCATCTTCGATAATTCTTCAGCTCCATCAATAATTTCGACTGTTTCTAAAGTTGCAAGCATGATCACACCTCCATTCATTATCATAACATATTCTCATAACACATGTATCTTTCCGTTTATTTTTTTAGAGGCTGTTTTCAAATTAATTACATTTTCACGTACTAAGAAATAAACACATATATAACTATAGCTTCGTGGCAACCTATCTGTTATTAACCGAAGACAATGCAAGGAAGTTTAATTTCTCTGTGATCATTTTATATAATTAGCAACAAGGTTTGCGAATAGAGCCTTAATATCGTTCGTT
The DNA here is from genome assembly GCF_018588585.1 of Bacillus sp. SM2101. Classification (NCBI taxonomy): domain Bacteria; kingdom Bacillati; phylum Bacillota; class Bacilli; order Caryophanales; family Bacillaceae; genus Bacillus; species Bacillus sp. SM2101. The sequence goes on along the minus strand of NZ_JAEUFG010000015.1, from coordinate 36,481 downwards.
CGCATCAAATGTTACTTTTCGTATTTGAGCCAAATACGAATTTAACCAATGTTCGGGGCATCTTTTCTTCTCTATAGACAATAACATTCATATCATACATATCAGTTACTCATATTTATGTGAAAATAAGCTAATAGTTTACGAAAAGAGCCTTACTCATCGTTCTTCTCGCATCAAATGTTGCTTTTCGTAAATGAGCTAAATACGAATATAGTCAACATTCGGAGCATCTTTTCTTCTCTATAGACAATAACATACATATCATTCACATTAGAGACTCGTATTAAAGAGAAAAAAAGCTAACAGTTTAAGAAAAGAGCCCTACTAATTGTTCTTTTCGTATCAGATGTTACTTTTCGTACTTGAGGCCAAACACGAATTTAACCATCGTTCGGGGCATCTTTTCTTCTCTATAGACAATAGCATTCATTTCATTCACATCAGAGACTCGTATTAAAGCGAAAAAAAGCTAACAGTATAAGAAAAGAGCCTTACTCATCGTCCGTTCGCATCAAATGTTCCTTTTCGTAAATGAACTAAACACGAATATAGCCAATGTTCGGGGCATCTTTTCTTATCTATAGGCAATAACATTCATATCATACATATCAGTTACTCATATTTAAGTGAAAATAAGCTAATATTTAGCGAAAAGAGCCTTACTCATCGTTCTTCTCGCATCAAATGTTGCTTTTTGTAAATGAGCTAAATACGAATATAGCCAACGTTCGGAACATCTTTTCTTCTCTCCCAAGATTATAAAAAATCATAAAATATATATTAATTACGAAAAGACTTACAAAACAACATAGTTTAAAAAAAAATTTTTTACAAGCTGTATAATTATTTTATCGTAACTTGAAATTCCTTTGTTTGTTGGTAGCTAGTAGAATCATTATGAACAAGATCTATTTTTATATTGTGTGTTCCTTTAGGTAAACCTTTAATAACAAATGCTGCTGTAGAAATTGTTTCCACTTTTTTATTATTGACAAAGACTTCAATATGTCCTTCACCATTTTTATTTGCCTTTTTTTCCTTTTGGAAAACAAAATTAGGTACATAACACTCAACGTACACATCTTGTCCTTTCACAAGGTGTGTGATAGATATCTTAGGCATTATTTGTTGTGTAGTGGCCTGAATCGCTACCTTATCTAAGCTGTTATCACGTACACTTATTACTGTAACATTCGTTTCTGGAGTAGGCTTTTCATTTCCACATGCTTGAATAATCGACATGGCTAACAATAAATATATTATTGTGAACATTTTCATGTTGTAATCACTCCTTTACAACATTATTGTTAGCTATGATTAGAGAAATTCATTCATTTTTTTGCAAAAAAAAAAACTAAGACGGAGATTAGCTACTTTGATCTGCTTGGAAAAAATTAGCTAACATAGAAAACATTTGAAAAGAGTTAGAAAATGTATCAAGTCTATGTTGAAAAGTCTTTCCATAATATGATCTAGCTTCATTTTCAAAAACTTTAATCGATTCTGGATTCCTCGAAAGTTTGCGGTACCAAATCGGTTGAGCTCGTATAAAATGCTGTAGCTCTTTGTTCGATTGTATATATTCATAAATTGTTGGTCTCATAATTTTTCCAACTCACTTTTTTAATCTTTTCGAAACGAGAAAGGAGTAAGGTCATTCGTTACCTGCTGTTGCTTTAGCTCTGGCTGAAATTGTTGTAAAACACTTTGAAGGGTAGTAATCGCCTCTCCAAATGTATTTAAATGTTGCTCAACTTGATTTAAGTCCATATTCTTTATGGAAGATAAAAAAGTTCCTAAAATCTCAGGTTTAGCTTCATTATTGTCTTCACTACTGTCATTACTATTGCTTCCTTTAAATTCATCCCACATTTCATCATCATCACCAAATAAATACCAGTCTTCAAAAAATTCCTGCCATGTCTTCTCACCACGGCGTACTTCACTGATGAGTTTAGGGTGTTGTTTAACAAATTCTTTAAACTTCTTAACATCAGGGTGGGCTCGTTTTTCCATCTTATTCACCTCATATACACTAGTACCTAATATAATGTATCAGTTTACCTATTCCGTTGTTCGCCCATTTTCCCTTAATCGTAGGTCTTTCTCTATTCCCACGATTCAATAAAATTTTGTGTATAATATTTTTTGTACACTCCAACTCCTAAATTTGTAAAATTCTCATTTAATAACGTCTCTCTGTGACTTTGGCTATTCAGCCAGCCAACCATAACGGCTATCCCATCAATATACTTTGCAGCTATATTTTCTCCAGCAGAAAAGTAATAAACATTTCCTTCTTTTAAACGTTCTGGTAATCCCCCACTTAATGGAGAAGTGTGAGAAAAATAATTTTCATCATACATTTCTTTACTATGTTTATGTGCAACGATGGCCGCTTCTTCATTCCACTGTACGGCAGGTAAATTATGCTGATTTCTAATAATATTTGTAAGGTCCAATATTTGTTTTGCGACACCTTGTTCAACTAATGCTAATTCCTCTATCGATAGCTCCTCAGAAGATAATACATCTCCCCTATATACTAGTTCATATGGTCTTTGTTTTATTAACGTATTTGCATCCATGTATCTAATACTCGATAATTTATTTGAATATCTATCAAAATATAATTGGATATAAACATCGTTTACTTTAACTAATGGACGAATTTCTAAGTCCTGTTCTGATAGTTCAAATCGATAATTATTGTTATTAGCTGTGAATGATATTGATTGCTCCAGAGAGTATGTGTTTATGATCTCATCGATAGGTTGTCCAATGATAAATGGTTCTGTGTTTAATTCCTCTCCAATTGCATATATCGTTGTCACTATATTGTTTTCAACGCCAATTTGAATATATTGTGATGGATGTTGATTATAAATCCACCAATCGTAATCATAAATGGACTTATCAACTCTTATTGGTTTCCCAAATTCTCTTTCAATAACTTCACTAGGTTTCCCTATAAACGAATCTAATCCGTTTAACGTAATTTCACGTTTTTCCACTTCAACACTACTATTCAACCGTTGATTAACTTGAATGATTTCTTCTTGATTGCTGATTTCATTTGAAGGTGAATCATTCATAAAAGTTATGATTCCAATAATTAGATAACTAGTAAATATTGCAAACCCTATTTTTCTTTTCATAGATCTACCTCCTTTCAGATTCTATAATTCTAGTAAAGTATATTGTATTTTTTTTCTAGATAGACCAATAAATTTTTATAGGACGATGTAATCAAATGAGAGTTTTCTACACTATGTTGTATTATTTCAAAATTAGATCAGTACTGCAGTTTTTTTACGATTGTTACAGTCTATAGCTAAGAAACATATGAACATGAACAAGCTATCATCGTATTTACCTCTTAGTATGCAAAGACTGTTTTATGAAAACTCTTTTCACAAACTTATTGCTTTATTTCTCTTTCATTTGAGTAACTGAATGTACAATATATTAATGTACTTTTTAGAGAAGAAAAGATGCCAAGAACGTTAATTATAATTACGTTTAACACTTTTCACCAAAAAACATTTAATGTGAAAATAACAGAGAATAAAATTCATTCTATTAACCAGGCTATTCCCGTAACCTTTTTGCTATTTTTACTAAAAATGGACAGTATGATGGACTTTTTGAGAACAACGCTAAATGTGTATATGCTGATATCTTAAAACGAAAACGAACAATCAATGTGAAAACAGCCATTAACAAAGACACTGATTAACAGTGCCTTTGTTAGTGGTGTAGTTCATCCGTTTCCGAAATCTCAGTTAGCGCATGTCCCGCACTTTCATCAGACATGTTATTAATAGCTAAATCTCCTAAAGATACAATACCTACCATATTACCATGCTCTACAACAGGTAAACGCCTAATCTGGTGTTCCGCCATGAGATTCGCTGCCTCTTCTACAGTAGTCTTAGGGTTACACGTGATCAATTGTTCAGTCATTACATTAATGACTGAATTTGAACCAGATCGTTTCTCTGCATATCCTCTAATGACTAGATCTCTATCTGTAATCATACCAATTAGTTCATCTTTATTCACTACAGGAATGGCTCCTACATCATATTCCTTCATCTTAACTGCAGCTTCATATACATTATCTAATGGGGTACAGCATTCGACTGACGTTGACATCACATCGCCTACATAATTCATTGTTGGTTCACTCCTTCTATATGGATATTACAAAATTGTTAATAACACAGAACGTTCAAATGATTGGTTATTTTTGTACTAAAATTTGTGTCCAATAATGTCCGTGACTGCCACCAGTCGTATAACCAACTCCTATATGTGTCATATCATGGTTGAGAACATTAGCTCTATGTCCTGAATTATTCATCCAAAATTTCACAACTTCTTCAGCTGAGCTATGCCCTACAGCAATATTTTCTGCCCCTGTATGAAAATGAACACCATAAGCTCTCAACATATTAAATGTCGAACCATATGTTGGGGATATATGAGAAAAGTAATTTTTATCTCGCATGTCTGCCGACTTAGTTCTAGCGATACTACTGAGAGTTGGATCTACTTTTAATGGCTGTAAACCGTTTATCGAGCGCTCAGCGTTAGTTAATTGAATTATTTTATCCTCTAAATTGGTCTTAACACCGTTTGTTGGTATATACACAACTTGCCCAGGAAATATCATGTTTGGATTCGGAAATTGTGGGTTTTCTTTAATTAATAATGACAGTTTTACTTTATATAATACTGCAATTTCCCACAATGAATCACCTGGTTGTACTTTGTACATCATAGTTCTTCCATCAGCAGCTCTAGGCATAGATGTCACGAGCAAGATCATACAGGTAATCACAGAAATTCATACTTTCTTCACTTTCATTCCTCCTTTCTAGAATAGTTTTACCAATACAGTAAAAAAATCTCTTGTATCTAAATTTTTTTATGTACTTTGTTTAATTTGTCATTTTGATAATAAATTTATTCTACTAATAAAGAAGTAAAAATCATCATATATCAAAAGGTTTATTTTCCATTAATTGTTATTTTTAGCGCAAAGCAATAAACAACGCAGCAAACTAGAGTACGTTGTATATTTTCTTCATTAAAACGATGGTTGTTGAGCCTTTACATGTTACTCTCCTAATTTAGGAACAATTGCTACAACGGATATGATGGTGCTTTTTTATAACACTAATTCAAAACACGTTAAATACGTAATGTAATAACTTCGCATTGCAACTTGCTCAATTTCATACTATTATTAACAAGAGTAAACTTATCTTTTTCAAAGATAATGGAGGGAAATACATAATGAAACTTGAAGCAGTTGGAATTCAAGAAAAATCAGTGGAGTTAGCACGGTTAAATGATGTTATGAAGGAAAATGGACTTGTTTTAGCAGGTCAATGGGATTATGAACGAGTTACATATGACCGTAAATTTGAGTTTAAAAATGAAGTTTATTATTTAAGAGTGCAAGGCTATGCAGTAGAGGGTGACGTAGGTAGTCGTCATGCAATGATAAAGCTGTTAACACCAGTACTAGGAAAGCATTATTATCCTCATGGTGTTGAATATGGTGAAGGTGAAAGTTTCCCAAAATCCTTAATTGAACAGTGTGAAAACTTATTGAATAATGTTAAGAAGAAAATTGATTCGCTTTAATAAAACCGCTGTCAAAAGGCTTTAGCAAGTTAAAAACGCATGAAAAATTCATGCGTTTTTAACTTGAATTTCATCAACCAGCACGTTAATAGCAGTTGGTCTAATTCCAGTCAATGCTTCAATCTCCGTAACCACTAATGCTTGTAACTTTTTACAAACTTGAGCTATATTTACACCATATTTCACACATACATGAATATCAATGATAATGTCATTTTTTTCATTTTTGATTAAAATTCCTTTTTGTCTTTGACCATTGTTTAAAAAAAGATATAGTTGTTCTTTTACATCATAAACAGTACCATCAATTTCTTCAATATCATTGATACAAATTGAGGTAATCACTGCAAACACATTTTCTGTAATGCTAAGGGAGCCTTTTGACAAAAATTGAGTGATCATATGTTATTACTCCTTTCAAATTCCCTTTTCTTTTAGTATATGTATACAAAATATGTTGTTGAAGTAATACTTTTCATAATATAATTTTATATATAAACAAAGTCTGACTTCATTTTGATTATCTCTATCTCACTTAGAAATAAACACCTATTTAATTGGTTTTGTGAGCCTTGTTAACGATGGCAGTCGTTAAGATCCTCATCCAGCTTTTCAACTTTATTTATATGTGCAGCAGTGCTTTGGAGAGGCACATAAAGAAATGAAAAGATGACAATAAGAAAGGAGTTAAGTCTTGTTAAATAAACAGGTTAGACGTAATTTAGTGATTGCCTTGATTCTTATCACAGTATTTATTATCGGATACTTAATATTGCCAGTATCCATTCCATTAATAATAGCGCTTGTCACTGCACTATTATTAGAACCGATTATTAAGTTATTACAAAATAAAGCAAACATTTCACGTAATTTATCTGTATTTTTTGTTTTTACTTTATTTTTAGTCTTTATTGGAGTTAGTGGATACTTTGTAACGACAAAGGTTGTAACTGAAGTGATAAAAATCGTCGAAAATGCTCCAACTTATATAAATGAAATTAGTCGTGCTTGGGAAAAGTTTGAAAAGAATTTATACAACATTGCACAGGATTTACCGCAGGAGTTTGTAGACGTAGTAACTATTGAAGTTGAATCATTTTTTTCTAACCTTAAGGAAGATGTAACTTCATCATTAACTATTGATAATGTTAAAAATATTTTTACCAATATTCCGAACTTTTTAGTTAGTCTTATCGTATACTTAATTGCACTTTTTCTTTTTCTATTAGACCTCCCACGTTTACGGGGTAGAGTAAACGCACATTTAACCGAGAAAACAGCTGATAAAGTTAATTTTATGTCATCTCGGCTATCCTATGTAATTTTTGGTTTTTTTAAAGCTCAGTTTCTTGTAAGCATTATTATATTTTTAGTATCACTTGTAGGTTTATTATTTATTACTCCAAATATTGCATTAGTGATGGCCCTAATTATTTGGGCGATTGATTTCATTCCAATTATTGGGTCAATCGTTATTTTAGGACCGTGGGCGCTATTCCATTTGTTTGCTGGGGATGTTGTATTAGGAACTAAATTAGCTATTTTAGCAATTGCTCTTCTTATTATACGTCGTACTGTTGAGCCTAAGGTAATGGGTAGCCATATTGGATTATCACCACTATCAACACTCATTGCAATGTATTTAGGCTTAAAGCTACTAGGGATTTTAGGGTTCATTTTAGGACCGCTACTCTTAATAGCTTTTAATTCAGCTCGCGAAGCAGGCATAATTAAGCTAAATTTTAAACTATAGGATGTATACTAAATTTAACGACATAAAAAAATGGAGCATCGTCATATAGACGGGTACTCCATTTTTTTATGATCAATGTTACCTCATTTGCTTGTAATTTCTCAATCTTCCCAACTAGGATTTAGGGCGTGTCTCCCCTGCTTTAAACCATTATCTATAATACTTCTAGCCAGTACAAATCATGACAACAAGATACTTTAAAACTTTTCAGCTGTAAGCCATTCTAATAACCTAGAATTGCTCTTATGACTGATGTAGTATCTCCACCTGGATAAAGCACATATAAAAGGACATATACAGCTACACCTGTAATAGCAGTAAAAAACCATATTATACTTGTAACTGGTCCGATCTTCTTATGTTTTGCGATTCGATTATTAAATCCTAGGTATAATGTAATTAAACCAAAAACCCCGCCAGTAGTAGCAAGAATAATATGGAATATTAAAAACAATGTATAATATATTTTTATATCCTCTGGCCCGCCAAAACTCGTGTTACCTATAAATATTGTTCTAGATACGTAAATGATGAAGAATGTTAAAGCAAATATAGCAGCCCATATCATAACTTTTTTATGTGCTTCAATCTTTCGCTGTTTTATGAGATACCAACCAATCGCAACAAAAATCGCACTTAGAACAATAAAGCTTGTACTAATCGTAGGTAGAATTTTTATCGTTTGTTCCATATGTCTCCCTCTCTGTATCAATTTTTATGTAAATACATAACTATTTTAGTAAAAATGTTTTACATAATCAATGGATATACTAGTCTCATATTAAAAAATAACGGGTCTGATCTACATACAGCATGAATGGTGTAGAATAAGACCCACTTAGTATTCCCCTATTTTATCGTTTGAGGTGTCATATATTTTTCAAGCTCTTTTTCCTCTTGCTCACGGTCTTTTTTAGCCCACTGGAAGAATATATGAGCTAAAATCGCTCCGTAGACAATTTCTTGGATAATTTTCATTAATACCCCACCTAGCTGCTGGTCTTCTAGCAATGGTAAAGTATTAAATAACTCAGGTCCAGTTAGCTGTATAGAAGATAGCATATCAGCGGGAACACATAATTTTAATGCATTTACCCAAGCGGTCGGATCACTATAAGTTATATATAAAGGTTCCTGGGCAAATATGATAAGTGCACAGGCAGGTGTTAACAATATCCCATCAGCAAAAATGTAACCGATCTTTTTAATTCCAGATAAGGATTGACTTTCTTCAAGTGTATTTATTAATGGCCACCACATCAACATTGCAGCAATAAATATCCCAATTGTAACAGCGGCATGTAACAAGCTATTTGTTTTCACTATATCAAAAATAACTGGTATATGGTAAAAGGAAAAAGCACCGTTAAACAAAATAAGTGCAATAAGCGGTTTCGAGAATAACGAAAAGACCGGCTTGACATATCGAACATTTAATAACCATCTGTAAAACCAATTCGGGAATGCCAAAATTAGTAATGGTGGAATAATTAAATATAATGTCGCCATTTGAACCATATGAACACTTAACATTAGATGTCCTAGTAGATCAACTGGTGATCCTTTTATAACATACAATAAAACCATTGCTGTTACAAAATAGCTTATTTGCTTTTTGGAAGCTGGGCTATCTGCTGATAACTTCTTTCGCAACGGACCCATTAATAAAAAATAACATGTAACTAATATACAAATCCAAATGAAGAAGTAGGGGCTCCACAATGCTCGAAATCCAAATACCGATAAATCCATATATTCTTCACCTCTTATTGTTCGCAAGTTTTTCTAGATTTTAATGCAATAAGAAAATCGGCAAAATGCCGATTTTCTTATTTACCACCAAACAATTGTCATGAAAGCTAAAACAGTAATTAATCCAACTAATAACCCAGAGTATAGAAATAAAGCAGGTGCTTCATGACCTTTATGATTCATGTGCATAAAATAATACAATTGAAAAATAACTTGTATTACTGCTAGTAATATAATGAACGGAACTGTAAACCAACGTGAAAACTCATAGCCAACAGCTATAAAAGCAGCAATCGTTAAAAATATCATTAAAACAAATGATATGACATGATGCTTCATCTCTTCAGCACTTTTTTTCCTCCGATAAGCTATATCGACTCTCGGGTTACTGGAATTTGAATGATTTGTCGTCATAAATTTATCCCACCACTCCCATTAAGTATACTACAGTAAAAATAAACACCCATACTACATCAATAAAGTGCCAATAAAGGCTCGCAACATAAAATTTAGGTGCATTATACAAGTCTAAACCACGTTTGCTATTACGAATCATTAACGTTAATATCCATACTAAACCAAAAGCAACGTGAGCTCCATGCGTCCCAACTAGAAAATAGAAAGCAGAACCAAATGCACTACTCGTAAACGTATGACCTTCATGCACATATTCCATAAACTCATAAATTTCTAAGCCAAGGAAAGCTGCACCAAGGAACAATGTAATACCTAGCCATAGTTGCATCTTTTTGAAATCGAAATTCTTCATGTGATACATTGCGTACACACTCGTTAAACTACTTGTCAGTAACAGCATAGTAGCGACAAAAGCTATTGGTAATTGGAATAATTCTTCTGACGAAGGTCCACCATTCGTACTATTTTTTAAAGCTAAATAAGTAGCGAACAATGTAGAGAATGTAACTGTTTCAGCACCTAAGAAAAACCAAAATCCTAAAAATTTATTCTTTCCTTCGAGGGTAGCTTTTTCCGGTGAAGCAGGAAATGTTTCGGCTGTTAATTTTTCTTCAACATGCATTATGCCTTTACCCCCTTATTATCATCTTCAACTAATTCTTCTTTATGAATGTGGAATCCATGATCGTCAATTACAGAGCGTAGGAACATCGCGCCAAACGTAATTAAACCACCTAAAATTCCAACGAATAATCCCCAACTATAATCATTTATAAATAAGATTCCGATACCAGAAATAAATAAACCTAGTGACATAACGAATGGTAAAATAGATGAATTAGGCATATGAATATCACCTAATGGCTCAGCAGGTGTCATTTCTTTTTTACCTTCCATCTTTTCAATCCAAAATGCATCTAATCCACGTACTAATGGCGTTTGTTTAAAGTTATAGAATGGTGGAGGTGAAGCTATTGCCCACTCTAAAGTTCGCCCAGTACCCCAAGGGTCATTGCCAACTTTTTCATTTTTAATACTAGTAATAATGACATTCACTAATAAAATGACAGTTGCTACGGCCATGAAGATAGCACCTATACTACTGATTAAATTCCCGGTTTCAAATCCTTTGCCTTCTGCAAATGTGTATACTCGTCGAGGCATACCCATTAAACCTAAGAAATGTTGAATAAAGAAAGTCAAGTGGAAACCAATTAAGAATAGCCAAAAAGTTATTTTTCCAAGTGTCTCATTTAGCATAGTACCAAACATTTTTGGCCACCAATAATGTGCCCCTCCAAATAATGCAAGAACTACACCACCGACAATTACGTAATGGAAATGTGCAACGACGAAATAACTATCATGATATTGATAATCGGCCGCAGCACCAGCAAGCATAATACCAGTTACTCCACCCATTACAAATGATGGTATAAATGCTACTGCATAAAGCATCGGAGTAGTGAAGCGAATACTTCCTCCCCACATTGTAAATAACCAGTTAAAGATTTTAATACCTGTTGGTACCGCAATTGCCATCGTAGCTACAGAGAATATTGCATTGGCAATTGGTCCTAAACCAACTGTAAACATATGGTGAGCCCAAACCATGAAGCCTAAAAAGCCAATTAATACTGTTGCAAAAACCATTGATGAATAACCAAATAGTCTTTTCTTCGAAAATGTTGCAAAAATCTCTGAAAAAATACCGAATGCCGGCAGTACGAGAATATACACTTCTGGGTGTCCAAAAATCCAGAATAAATGCTCCCAAATAATTGTATTACCACCCATAGCTGGATCGAAGAAATTTGCACCGAACAAACGATCAAATATCATTAAGAAAAATCCAACTGTTAATGGTGGAAACGCAAACAAAATAAGTGCTGAAGTGACAAATGTTGACCATGTAAACAACGGCATACGCATATATGTCATTCCAGGAGCACGCATAGTAATAATCGTTACAAGAAAGTTAATACCACCAATTAACGTACCAAATCCAGAAATTTGTAATCCGATGGTATAAAAGTCAATTCCATGTGTGGAGGATTCTAATGCTAGTGAAGCATATGAAGTCCAACCCGCATCTGGTGCGCCACCTAAAAACCAACTAAGGTTTAAAAAGATTCCACCAAAGAAAAACAACCAAAATCCTAGTGCATTTAAAAATGGAAATGCTACGTCACGAGCACCAATTTGGATTGGCATTACTGCGTTCATCATCGCAAAAACGAGCGGCATCGCAGCTAAGAATATCATAGTAGTTCCGTGCATCGTCAATATTTGGTTGTATAGTTCACCAACAAAAAATCCTTGATCCGGGGCCCATAACTGTATGCGGATAAATAGTGCTTCTAGTCCGCCGACAACAAAGAAAAATCCTCCGGCAATTAAGTATAGGATGGCTATCTTTTTATGGTCAACCGTCGTTAAATAATCCCATACTGTAGCACCAAACCCCTTTTTTTGAGTTAACGTACTCACAAATGTTACCTCCCTTTAATATATAAAGATCAATCCCCTAGTATTTACTCTACTTTCAGTCCCATTAAATATTCGACTAAAGCATCCATATCATTAGGTTGTAAATCCCCATATGTACCAGACATTTTATTTCCTGGTTTGAATTGTTCTGGATCCTCTAACCAAGCTCTTAAATTTTCTTCATTATGATCTATGACACCTGCAATTGTTTCACGTTCACCGAACGTAGCCAAGTTAGGTGCGATACGAGCTCCAAAAGGTCTTGTGTCTTCTGGTGAAACTGCATGACATGCAAGACAGCTGTTATTAAATATTTCCTCACCTTGGACTGCTAAATCAGTTGAAGCCACAGGGGTAGTAGCATTTTGCATTTTGCTAATCCAACTATCGAAATCATCCCTCGATAACGGCTTCACTTTGAAGTCCATTTTCGCATGTGACGGTCCGCATAATTCAGCACATTCACCCCAGAAAACGCCGCCAGCTTCTTCTGTTTTGGCAGAATCAAACTCTAAGAAAAATTGGTTTGTGTTATCCGTGTTTGTATCCATTTTCCCACCAACAGCAGGTACCCAAAATGAATGTTTAACATCTGAAGCGATTAAATTAAAATATACTCGCTCATCTGTTGGAACGATTAAATCTTGACTTGTGATAATGCCGTAATCTGGATACTCAAATTCCCACCAATATAAATTAGCAGTTACATTAACTACTACAGCATTTTCATCGCGTGTTTCCTCTAGCATTGGAGTCACGTCAGCTAGTTCAAATGTCGCTTTAACAACTGGAACAGCTAAAATTAACAATAAAATAATCGGGATAACAGTCCAGATCACTTCTAGTTTATGACTTCCTTCTACTTGCTTAGGAATTTTGTTTTCTTCCCCTTTACGTTCCTTGAAACGCAATAAGACAAAAATGAAAATAACTGTGACAACAACAATAACAAGGACCATTATTACTGCTGACAAAATCATTAGGTCATATTGCATTTCTGCTACTTCTCCCGCTGGCTGTAGTGTGGATAAAAATGGTTTTCCACAGCCTGATAAAAATAACGCTATGACTGATATTACAGAAATCAAGCGCCAATTAGGTAGCCACTTTTTCATAGCTTCTTCATACCCCTCTTTCATTTAATGTTTCTAAAATATAATAAAATAAATTCCTTCTAACAGCTATATGTTATTAGAGAAAGAACTTCTACAATTAAGAAGACAACTATACATTGACTTTAACAATTATATAATTGTCACGACAACCATTGCTACAAACAGAATGGTCAAATAGTTAAGTGAGTATACAAACATTAAGCGTGCCCATTTCACATCGTCTTGCATCTTAAAACCAGCTAACCCTAAAGCCAACCATCCTACATTGAGAACAGTAGCTAAAATTAAAAACGGGATTCCCAGTGCAAATAAATAAAATGGTAATGGTAGGAGACATGCAACCCAAACAACCATTTGTCGCTTGGTGATCGCAAATCCATGAACAACAGGGAGCATTGGAATTCCTGCAGCTCTATACTCTTCCACACGTTTCATTGCAAGCGCCAGAAAATGTGGCGGCTGCCATACAAACATGATGATAAATAAAATCCAAGCAACACTATGTAAATTAGCATCTATTGCAGCCCAGCCAATTAATGGCGGTACTGCTCCGGATATACTTCCAATTACTGTATTTAAAGTGTAAAGTCTTTTTGACCACATCGTATATAAAATAACGTATGAGATAATACCGATCAACCCAATAACAGCAGCAGTTATAGTTGTAAACGCTAATATCCCTGTGCCAATTACTGTCAACAATAGACCTAAAGCTAACACTTGTGATGGTTGAACTTTGCCTGTCACAGTAGGTCTTTGTTTTGTTCTATCCATTAAGTGATCTATATCTCGGTCAATAAAATTATTTAGACTACAAGAACCTGCAATAATTAGTGCTGAGCCTATTAAAGTTAATAGAACAACATCTATATTTTCGAAAAAACCTACACCTGAAAAATACATGGCGAGCCATAATCCGGTAAATGTCGTAATTAAATTAGAATTAACAATCCCTATTTTAATTAGAGCAAGAAAGTCCTTCCAAACGCTTGTCTCGTGTAAATGATGTTGAGTGCTTTGCTCCAACATATTTGTTTCGTCTAGCGTCCTCGTATTAGACATTCAAATTCCCCCCTTCAGTTAATTTCTAATAGTATTACTTTTCACTTCAGTATAATAATATGATGCTCAATTCTAGTAAAAACAAAGCATTTAAACTGTTATGTAGTATTACTTCGAACAGATTTAACTAAGTAGTGTGACTTTATTAACTATTAATGCACAATTTTGAGTTAGCCAAATAGTATCACTGTATATTAAATCACATTTCGAGATGGTTTTGTGAATTTTTTTTGAATAAATTTTGTTTTTTTTTTGTCTATAATAAATCAAGTAAAAAAAATTAGTAAAACGTTCACAAATTTGTGTTATTTTATCCATATTATTTACATAAAAGGTATTATAAACACTATGTGTGTAGGGTTTAACAAACTTTAAATGTTCCTATTCCATTGACAATTACCTTTTCTCTGAAACAATAAGATCAAACAATCTTTTTATGAAAGAATATGAGCAAAAACTTTTTTAATATATGAATTAACTATTTTCATTATTATATATCCCACATGTCAGAAATATTACTATGCATTTTTCCTTTGCTATTTATACATAATTTCGCTATCATAAAGTTTGGTTATTTGCTTAAGTGACCGTTATTTCATTTCTTACATATGAAGGTGATGTAGTGAACAAAAGATTAAAATTATTTGCGGTCTTAACGACCATCGGTATGCTCTTTATATTAATAGGGGGTGCCCTTGTAACAAAAACAGATTCGGGGATGGGGTGTGGAAAATCATGGCCTTTATGCGAGGGCGAACTAATCCCTAGTAATATTTCACCTGAAAAAGTCATCGAACTAAGTCATCGTGTCGTCTCAGGCACAGTAGGAATAATGGTTCTTATCCTCTCTATTTGGTCATGGAGATCGATTGGGCATATAAGAGAAACGAAGCCTTTAGCTATTATTTCATTTGTATTCTTATTAATGCAAGCTTTAATTGGTGCAGCTGCTGTCATGTGGGGACAATCATCATTTGTACTAGCCTTACATTTCGGTATATCATTAATTTCTTTTGCTTCGGTTCTATTATTAACATTGCTCATCTTTGAAGTTGATAAAAAATTTGATGCTGAAAAAATAGTCATCGCATCTAAAATGAAATGGCATATATATGCAGTAACGATTTATAGTTATTTAGTAGTATATTCTGGTGCATTAGTAAGACATAAAAGCGCAAGCCTAGTCTGTAAAGATTGGCCGATGTGTAATAATAATAATGCCTGGGGGTTGCCTACTACGAGCCATGAATGGATACAAATGGGTCACAGGTTTGCAGCAGGAATAATCTTCATTTGGATTATCTTTATTACAATGAGGGCATTAAAACACCATAAACACCAAAGAGTTATTACATGGGGATGGGTTATCGCGTGCACACTCGTAATATTACAAGTTATCACTGGTGCCATCATCATATTTAGTAAATTAAATCTGATAGTTGCATTATTACATGCATTATTTATCTCATGTTTATTCGGTGTATTAAGTTATTTAGTTTTATTAGCATCCAGAAGTACCAGGAATGAAAAGCTGCAAGATTAAATATTAATTAGAGTTTCAAAAAGGTCTGACTACACACCTACATTTCTGTATATAAGACAAGGAGAAGTCTTATATACAGAACGATAGCGTAAAGTCAGACCTTTTTTTATGTTAATATTACATAACTATTGTGATAGTTCAATTAATAAATCTTCTGTTTGAATTGCTTCACCCGATGAAACATGTATAGCCGTTACTGTACCAGCAAACGGCGCTTGTACAGTTGTTTCCATCTTCATAGCTTCAGTGATCAATAAATGGTCTCCTTTATTGACTTTCTCCCCTTTTTCAACTAACACTTTTAAAACAGTACCAGGCATAGAGGCTCCGAGGTGATTCGGATTGTTTTTATCCATTTTTGATTTAGTAGCAACCGTAGATTTTACATTTTCATCTTTGATAATTACCTCACGTGGTTGACCATTTAACTCGAAATAAACGACACGAGTTCCGTCAGCTTGTGGCTGTCCGATGGAAACTAATTTGACAATTAAAGTTTTACCTTGTTCTATCTCTACTTCAATTTCTTCTCCAAGTCGCATACCATATAAAAATGTTGGAGTATCTAGTTTTGAGACATTGCCAAACTGTTCGCCTGTTTTAATGTAATCCATAAACACTTTTGGATATAATGCATATGCGATGGCATCAAAATCAGTTACTTGCCTATTTAATGTATGAAACAGCTGTTCTTTTATCGCAAAAAAATCAACTGACTCAATATGTTCACCCGGTCTATCAGTTATTGGTTCACGTCCTTTTAGAATTAAGCGTTGTAATTCTTTCGGAAATCCACCATAAGGCTGACCTAATGACCCAGAAAACAACTCAACTACAGAATCAGGGAAATCTAACGTCTCTCCTCGTTCATAAACATCCTCTTCAGATAAGTTATTTTGCACCATATACAGCGCCATATCACCAACAACTTTAGATGATGGGGTAACTTTAACAATATCACCAAACATATCATTTACTCTTCGATACATACGTTTGACTTCTTGCCATCTTTCTCCAAGTCCCACAGCTTTAGCTTGTTGTTGTAAATTACTATATTGACCACCTGGCATTTCATGAATATATACTTCTGAATGTGGGGCTTTCATTCCGCTTTCAAAATCTTGGTAATAACTTCGGACACCTTCCCAATATTGAGATAACTGCTCTAAACCATTGATGTCTGCTGTTGGCATTCTGTCAGACCCTTCTAATGCATAACATAGCGTACTTGCACTAGGTTGACTCGTTAACCCTGCCATTGAGCCCATAGCTACATCTACAATGTCAACCCCTGCATCTATTGCTTTTGAATACATCAAAATTCCATTACCACTCGTATCATGCGTATGTAAATGGATAGGAATATCAATTGTTTCTTTCAGGGATGAAATTAGTTCATAGGCTGCCTGAGGTTTTAACAAACCTGCCATATCTTTAATGCCTAATATATGTGCACCTGATTGCTCTAACTCTTTAGCAAGGTTTTTGTAATATGTTAAATCATACTTCGTACGAGTTGGATCAGTAATATCACCTGTATAGCAAATTGCTGCTTCAGCGATCTTCCCATTTTGACGAACTGAGTCTATCGCAAGCCTCATTCCTTCTACCCAGTTTAGACTATCAAATATTCTAAAAACATCAATTCCTGCATGAGATGATTTCTCTACGAATTCACGAATTACATTATCTGGATAATTTTTATAACCAACTGCATTTGATGCTCGGAGTAGCATCTGAAATAATACATTCGGTACTTTTTCTCTTAATGTTAATAAACGTTCCCACGGATCTTCTTTCAAGAACCGATACGCCACATCGAATGTCGCTCCTCCCCACATCTCCATTGAAAATAAATCAGGAATTAAGCGAGCTGTTGGTTCGGCAATTTGCTTTAAATCATTTGTACGGAATCTTGTTGCTAATAAAGATTGATGAGCATCACGGAAAGTGGTATCTGTGAGCAACACTTGCTTTTGCTCTTGAATCCAATGAACAAGTCCGTCAGCACCAAAATCATTAAGAATTTGCTTTGTACCTGATGGCATTTGCTCTGAGCTCTTTAATTTAGGAATTAGAGGTTTATCAAATACTGGCTTCTTTCTTTTTTCTACTCCTGGGAAACCATTGACAGTCACCGTTCCGATATATGAAAGCATTTTAGTTCCTCTATCTTTTCGCTTCGGAAATACAAATAATTCTGGTGACGTATCTATAAATGAAGTGTCATATTCACCTGTCAGGAATTTTTGGTGTTTAACTACGTTTTCCAAAAACGGTATATTTGTTTTAATACCACGTATTCGAAATTCTCTTAAATTTCGAACCATTTTTGCAGCAGCTTGTTCAAAAGTTAAAGCCCACGTTGATAGCTTGACTAAGAGTGAATCGTAATGGGGCGTAATAACCGCTCCTTGAAATCCATTACCCGCATCTAAGCGTACTCCAAAGCCTCCGCCAGATCGATATGCCATAATCTTACCTGTGTCTGGCATGAAGTTATTCAATGGATCTTCCGTAGTAACACGAGATTGAATTGCAAAGCCATGAGTAATAATTTGCTCTTGACTAGGAATCCCTACTTTATCACTATGAAGCCCTTGTCCCTCAGCTATAAGAATTTGAGATTGTACAATATCAATACCTGTAATCATCTCAGTTATTGTATGCTCCACCTGCACTCTAGGATTGACTTCAATAAAATAGAACTCTCCTCCCGATACTAGAAATTCAACTGTACCAGCATTTATATAATCAACATTCTTCATTAGTTTTACAGCGGCCTGACAAATATCATCTCTTAGCTTTTCTGACAAACTAATACTAGGTGCAATTTCTACAACCTTTTGATGACGACGCTGTACAGAACAATCTCGTTCGAACAAATGAACAATATTACCCTCATGATCCCCTAGTATTTGTACTTCAATATGCTTTGGAAGTTCTATCAATTTTTCTACGTATACTTCATCATTACCAAAGGCAGCCTTCGCTTCAGATTTCGCACGGTCGTAAGATTCTTTGACTCCTGCTTCACTGCGAACAATTCTCATCCCACGTCCACCACCACCTAAGGAAGCCTTAATGATAATTGGATAACCATGGGTTTTACCAAATAACTCCACATCTTCAACACTATTAACTGGACCATCACTACCTGGGATAACAGGAATATCAGCTAAAACAGCTTGATCTCTTGCTTTTACCTTGTCTCCAAACATATCTAAGTGCTTCGATTGAGGCCCGACAAATATAATCCCTTCTTCCTCACATCGCCTAGCAAAATTAATGTTCTCAGACAAAAATCCATATCCAGGGTGAATTGCGTCAATATTGTTAGTTTTTGCAATATCAATAATGTTTTCGATATCCAGATATGCGTCAATTGGTTTTTTTCCTTCACCTACAAGATAAGCTTCATCTGCTTTATATCGATGAAAAGATCCAGTATCTTCCTTTGAATAAATCGCTACAGTACGAATGTTTAGTTCTGTACAAGCTCTAAATACTCGGATCGCAATTTCTCCACGATTTGCTACTAGTAGTTTCTTGATGCGACGATTTGTTTTCATTGTTTTCCCCCTTGACTGTGTAAGTATAATAAGTTATGAAAAAATAGTGCAACAGTGTTAGCACATATTGTGACATACGATGGATTTAATATGAAATTGGTTTTCGGAAAGTTTGTTGGTGCTTAATTGGTTGCTCATTCATTTCTTGTGGTTTATCCAATTGACGATTAACAAACATCGATATATTAACTAGAATTCCCATTGAAATCATTAATAATAAAAATGATGACCCACCGTAACTAATAAAAGGTAGTGGAACACCTGTAATCGGAATTAAGCCGGTTACCCCGCCTAAGTTAATGAAGGTTTGAATACCTATCATTGACGAAATGCCAATAGCAAGTAAACTGCCAAATGGATCGTTGCTTTTTCGAGCAATAAGAAATCCCTTTAGGATAATAAACAATAATAAAAATAACACAAAGGTAACTCCAAACAATCCTAACTCTTCTGCGATAATAGCCATAATAAAGTCTGTATGAGATTCCGGTAAATAACCAAACTTCTGAATACTTTCTCCAAGTCCTAAACCGTTTAAACCTCCTAACCCTATAGCTATGTACGAATTAACTAGCTGGTAACCACCACCAACTATATCCTCATTTGCAAACGGATCTAAATAACCATAAAGTCGCCCCAGCCTTTTTTCTGTAAAAATCTGATTCGAGAAAATAACGAATATAGGTGTAATTAAAATTAAGCCAGCAAGAGCTAACATACCTAGTTTAATTAAATTTTTTATCCCCATACCAGATGACATAATTATTGTGGTCGCAATCATTGCAATGATAGTAGCTGTCCCAATATCAGGCTGTAGAACAACCAAAATACAAATAAATCCCACAAAAATTATTGGTGGCAAAACTGCCCTATCAAATTGATTTATGTATGATTGCTTTTTTGAATATGCAGCAGCTAGATATATAATGACAGCCATCTTAGCAAACTCTGATGGTTGTAATCGAATAATACCTAACTTTAACCAACTTTGGGCATTACCAGCTGTGTGACCTAAAAAGAATACAAATATTAACAAGGCAATAATACCTAACACAATGCCTTGAAGAATCTTTTTTGATGCATACGCTTTATACGGAAAGATCATGGTCGATAGAAATGCTATAAAACCAATTATTAGCCATTTTTTTTGTTGCTGAAAAAAAAAGTCACTTTGCCCACCTGTATATTCATCATACCTTGTTACCGATATAACAGTACTGGAACTATATATCATCAATAATCCAAAGACACTCAATAGCAATACAGCAACTACAATTGAATAATCATATGATTTGAACATTTTTTTTATCATATATCCTCTTCCTAACTACATATTAATACAAAAACTTTTATAAATATTATTCTCCATTAAACTACGAAAAACCTTTGACGTTTTGTTAAAAACTGAATATTCTAAGATATGTAATGTTTATAAAAAAACTCAAACCATCTTCATAGTTTGAGTTAATGCATATTATTTTTTCGTCGATGCTTCATGTAGGGAAGAAAGCTCCTTCTCTAATTCATCCAGTAACTCTTTACCCTGTTGTTCTTCTATAAGCCTTAACCTTACTGCAAAATCTATTTCTCTAGATAAGCCAAACATTTGCGTATCTAGTACTTCTTCATATAATGGACACTGCGGCATCGTTAAGTTATCCATTTGAACTTTTATTAACTTCAGTATTTTTGCAGCATCAGCTTTTAAGAGACTGTATGCTTTTTCACGTTCATTTGTTGCAATTTCAGCCGTCAAAATTAATCCCTCCGTTCACGAGCGACTACCCCAATCCTATCTATAAATATTACCGTGAAAAAAGGAAAAAAGCAAGAAAAAAGCGATTTTTCAATACTAAAATATACTGAACTTGAATGTTGTGGAAAGTATTTCTAGCATCTTTAGTCCAGCAATGCTATTACCTTTATCATCTAAAGATGGTCCATAGATACCAATTCCAAATTTATTAGGTAACACTGCAAGAATTCCTCCAGAAACGCCACTCTTTGCAGGTAAGCCTATTTTGATTGCAAACTCTCCAGATGCATTATACATTCCACATGTAACCATAAAAGTTTTACATATTCTCGCTATTTGTGCAGGAATGATTCTCTCTCCTGTGCATGGATTGGTACCATCAAACGCAAAAACTAATGCTATTTTCGCTAATTCAATACAATTAATATTTATTGCACATTGTTTCGTGTATACATCCAATAACCGTTCAATATCTCCATTTATAATCCCATGTTCTTTCATATAGTAACCTAAAGATCGATTTAGATATGCTGTATGAAACTCTGAATCCGCAACCTCAGACGAATAGGAGATATGATCACCACCTGTAAGTTTACGGACAAATGATATAAAATTATTAATTTGTTCACTTGCTGTGTTACCGCTTATCATGTTTGTTACGGCTAAAGCACCTGCATTTATCATTGGGTTTAAAGGTTTGGAAGGAACTGTTGTTTCTAGCTTAGCAATTGAATGAAAGGGGTCACCAGTTGGCTCCATCCCCACTTTAGAAAAAACATATTTTTCTCCATGCTCCATTAGTGCTAATGCTAAACTAATTACCTTTGATATACTTTGCAAAGTAAACCTTTTATTCACATCTCCAGCAGAATTGCACGTACCATCAGGATAATATAGAGCTATAGCTAAATCTTCTTTATTAGCTTTAGCTAATGCGGGTATGTATGCTGCCACATTACCATACTGTATACATTCTCTAGCTGCATTAACAGTTCGCTCTAATTCACTAGCGGATTTACAAGCCATAATATCTCTCCTTAGTTTCTCACTGTTAGTGTATATTTATCTTGTCCAGGTCTGAACGTTTCATGATGTACTAATGACAATTATTTAAAAACACGCTATACTTTTGCTAATGAAATAAGTAGAAAGGTTGATTCTAGTGACATCAATTGTAATGATAGAAGGCAATGTAGCATATAACATCACACTTGATCCCGCAGTATGGATATTTGATGACAGACGAATTAATTTAAAATCGTTCTTTTCTTCAAATAAAGAGGAAGATAAGTCTGAAGGTAATGTAACAAATGTTTCAAAGCAATGGGAACGTGAAATCAGCGAAGGGGCGATTTCACCACCTACATTACAAACGGAAAAAAAATTTGAGAAGGAAAAAGTTTTAACTGGTTCATTCGGTATTTTACTTAAACATTTTTTAGAAAATGCACAGCCGCTACAAAATGCTACAGCATTAGATATAGTTACTCACACAGAAACCATTACAATCTCACTCTCACAAGCTGCAGATGCTATTTTAGCTTTTTCCAACAACGGAGAGCCTTTAAAAGATAATGGGCCAATACATATATATTTTGCTGATGGGTCTAACAAGGAAAGCCCGATCACACATATAAGAAAGTTCATTGTTAAATAAGACTGTTTCCTACATTTATTGAGAAGCGCAAGGTCTTACATTGAGTCCGTAGCATTTTTCCTGTTGTGCAACGATGACAATCATATATATCTTCAACAAGGTAGCATGTAAAAATGCACCTAACACAAAAGAAAAAGTGGTTAAATGATCGCTAAACACAACTGGAGCACCATCTTAATAAGATGGTGCTCCTTCATAATATATCAGCTGCTAATTGCGCTATTTTGGAACGTTCTCCTTTTATGAGTTTCACATGCCCTGCAATTCTTTCATTTTTAAACTTTTCTACGACATAAGTTAAGCCATTATTGTATTCATCCAAATAAGGATGATCTATTTGCTCAGGATCACCCATGAGCACTATCTTACTTCCTTCCCCAACTCTTGTTAAAATTGTTTTAATTTCATGCTTCGTTAAATTTTGAGCTTCATCAATAATGATGAACTGTTCTGGTATACTTCTTCCACGTATATAAGTTAGTGCTTCCACTTCAATTGATCCTAGCCCAGCAAGGATCGCATCTAATTCACCTGGTTTCTTTGTATTAAATAAGTATTCTAAATTATCAAAGATGGGTTGCATCCACGGTCGCAGTTTTTCTTGCTTTTCCCCAGGTAGAAAACCAATATCTTTACCAACAGGTACAATGGGCCTTGCAACTAATAATTTTTTATATATACATAAATCCTCTGTTTGTAAAAGTCCCGCTGCTAACGTAAGTAACGTCTTACCTGTCCCCGCTTTACCAATTAATGTAACGAGTGATATATCTTCTCTTAGCAATAATTCTAAAGCCATCATCTGCTGGACGTTACGAGGCTTTATCCCCCAGACATGTTCTTGTAAAAAGACCAATTTACTAATTTTTTGCTCTTTCTCATTGATCATCCCAACTGCAGATGCTGAACCACCAGATGAGTCCTTCATAATAATAAATTGGTTTGGATATAATTGGTTACTACTATTTTCAGCTAATGTTAGATCGCCTTTATTATAAAACTGTTGAAAATCCTCGGTACTTGCAAATAAATCAGTAAAACCTGAGTAAATATGACCAATATCAACTACTCTATCACTTAAAAAGTCTTCCGCATTTAATCCCAACACATCCGCTTTTACTCTAACTAAAGCATCTTTGCTAACTAGGATGACTGACCTGCCATTTTCTTTGTTTTGTTCCTCGATTGATAAATTTTTGGCAACTGCCAATATACGATTATCATTTGTTTTTTCTACGAAAATATCTTGTAGTTGCTGAAAAGAACGGTGATTCAATTCAATTCTAAGAACACCACCATTCTCTAATGAAATCTTTTCATGAAGTTTTCCACTTAACCGAAAGCTATCCACTAACTTAGA
Source organism: Bacillus sp. SM2101 (assembly GCF_018588585.1). Lineage (NCBI taxonomy): Bacteria > Bacillati > Bacillota > Bacilli > Caryophanales > Bacillaceae > Bacillus > Bacillus sp. SM2101. The sequence goes on along the minus strand of NZ_JAEUFG010000015.1, from coordinate 12,346 downwards.
TACTTGTCTTGCATTTCTCCCAACTTCATCCATATAGCGTTTTTTTGAATCAACTTCTTCTAAAACAACAGCTGGGATGACAACTTCATTATTTCCAAATGTAAAAATTGAATGTGGGTCTTGAAGTAAAACATTTGTATCTAACACGTAGATCTTATCCAACCCTCCGCCTCCCTGTATGGATATAATTCAGTTCTATCAGATACATCAGAACCTCTTATCGTGTGTGTTCAAAGAGTACCTTCAATATCGTGTTAAACTATTAGACGGCTTGATAAAATATATGTCTGGACGTATAAAGATAGAAGGTTAAATAAACAATAAAATCAAATTGTTTATCACAAAGAATATATAAGCTATTCAAATTCAAAACTAAGGAGTGATAACGATGACAAGAAAATTACTCATAACTATTGTTATCGCATTATTCACATTAATAGGCTGTACCATGAATCAACAAACAAATGATCATAAGAATTCACCTGAAATGATAAATGTTAAAAATACAACAAACGAAACGAAAGAAATAAAAAACGGGCAGGAAGCGGCTAAACATTTAGTGGATTTAGCTAGTAGCATACCTAATGTTAATGATGCAACAGCTATTGTATTAGGTGACTTTGCTGTCGTAGGAATCGATGTCAATTCACAATTGGATAGGTCCAAGGTTAGTACGATTAAGTATTCAGTCGCTGAAAGCTTAAAAAAAGACCCTTACGGTGCAAATGCCATTGTGATAGCGGATCCAGATACGAATGTTAGGTTAAAACAAATGGCAACAGATATAAGGAATGGTCACCCTATTAAAGGAATTATGGATGAACTATCTGCAATCGTTAATAGAGTCATGCCTGAAGTTCCCAACGACCTTATCGAAACAAATAGAAAAATAGATCCAACAAAAAAACCAAACAGAGAACTTAACGACAAAGACAAACAGGAGCTAGAAAAGGAACAAATAGAGGAGTCTGAAGAACAACAAGGCTAAACAAATTAAGCAAAAAAGCAGGGGGCGGCCGAGTGTTCCCTCCCCTGTCTACTCCGCTTCCGTACATTGCATTCTAAGTTAAGTTAGTCCTACTTTTTCAAAGCATCCATTACTTGTTTATCTAGTTTCGCAGCTGCTTTTTCATCATAGGTTTTTTCATACTTAGGTTCCTTAGTAATTTTTGAACCATAGAACATAACATCCCGAACTTCAGAAATTTGTATTTCTACTCGTGCAAGCTTTAGTGGTATACTTTCTATTTTATTTTCCTTAACAGAAGCATGCCCTGTAATAGCATACGTTGATTCATTGGCAATAACATTCATAACAACGAGTGAATTTTGGCTCATATTTTCCAACATTCTTGACCTATTATCTACCGCAAAATAAATGCGTTGTTCATCTGGAGCAAAAACCCATGAAATAGCGCTTACAATAGGGCCTCCACTTTCATGATCTACTGTCGCAATAGTCACGAAACGTTCCTTCTGTAATGCCAAAAACAAAGGTTCAATTAGCTTTGGTTCAACTTGATTTGCCATAAAACACCTCCAAAGTTATATATACAATAATCTTACCTTTTTTTGTGGTAAGATAAAACTATAATAAATTATTATTATTTAATGAGGTGCTTTAATGAAAGTGAAATGTGTACTTTGTGACCAGATAAATACAATTGATGATGATTCGATGCAGGCAAAGCGCCTGAGAAACAGACCCATTCATACATATATGTGTGACCCATGTTATGTACGCATAGAAGAAAAAACAAATATGAGGCTTGCTACTGGAAATTTTCACCTATACCGTGACAAAAAAACAGAGGACGAGTGGTAGAAAAAAAGCTTTAAAAAGTAGAACTGAATAGGGAGTCAATTCAATAAAGAGTGAAACGACCTAAAACTGATCATCCTTTGCTATACAAAACGAGCAGCATTCAGCTCTAAATAAAGCAAAGGTGACTCATAAGTAATGAGCCACCTTTGCTTTATTCATTAGGATAATTAATATACTTCTCAGGTTCTAGTTCAATTTGATCTAACATGACGTGAATTAACTCTATAGGAAATCGATTTTTGAAATCACTTCCATTTTGTGAGTAACTTATATAGTACATGATTTCATCTTTAGTAACAGAAATATTTGACAGTCCATGTTCATCCACTAATATATTTGTAAAAAGTGCGTATGTATCTTGAGCAGCAGAATCATTTTTTCTCGAATCTGCAACTACTTTTATACTTAACCAATTATACAAGGCATCTTGTAATGATTTCATGATTGCACATCCTAGGAATTAGTATTTGCTTTGTGCTTTTTTGCTTGATTTAATCTAATTTTATATATAATTAAAATAACCGCTGCAAAAAACAATCCTTCTGCCATTGGTAAAAATGCCCCGAAAAAAGTTAACACTGTACAACCTAATGCTAAAAAAGCATAAATCACAATATTTTTTAACAAAGGAAGTTTTTTAGCAAAGCCCAGCTTATATACAACAATACTTAATGCAAAAATCGTTATGTATAATAGCCACATGCCCAATTCTGGATTGTCGTCTACTTGATATAATGAGGCAAAAAATGACAGCCTTGAAGAAACATCAATTTCCATTTCAAATCCCTCCTTACATTAAGAAAGCAATATCGCCACCCTCCCCATCAAGAATAGAATCACTTAGTTTAAACATACGTTTTCTCTTTAGACTAAGGAGGCAATTACTTTGTGGGTCAAGGAATTAAGCCAAACTATAAAATTGCATAACATAAGCCAAGTGACTGATACAATTTATAATGCAATTATACCAGCCACAAGACCAATTTCATACTATATTGAAAAACGAATAACATGTTAAATATTTAGCTGTTCATTTCAGCATATTTCTTTTTCTTCGCTATTTTCTCTCGCTCATTTTTATTTAAAAGCTTCTTACGCAAACGAATAGATTCAGGTGTGATTTCACAATACTCATCATCATTTAAATACTCTAAAGATTGTTCAAGTGACATGATACGTGGTTTTTTCATCGTTGTTGTTTGATCCTTTGTTGCTGAACGTACGTTAGTCATCTGTTTTTGTTTACATATATTCACAACAAGGTCATTCTCACGGTTATGCTCACCAACAATCATACCTTCATATACTTCTGTACCTGGCTCTACGAAGATTGTGCCGCGATCTTCTACCCCCATTATACCGTATGATGATGCTTTGCCTTTTTCCATTGAAACGAGAACACCTTGGCGTCTTCCACCGACTTGTCCTTGCTGCATTGGTTGATAGCTATCAAATGAATGGTTAAGAATCCCAAATCCTCTAGTAAGAGAAAGAAACTCAGTAGTATAACCTATTAAACCTCTAGCTGGTACCATGAAAACTAACCTTACTTGACCATTCCCATTATTAATCATATCGAGCATTTCACCTTTACGAGCGCCAATTGACTCGATAATCGATCCGGTATGTTCATCTGGGACATCAATTTGTACACGCTCTACTGGTTCACATCTTACACCGTCGATTTCCCTTACGATAACTTCTGGTTTCGACACTTGTATTTCATATCCTTCTCGACGCATATTTTCAATTAAAATTGATAAGTGTAGCTCACCTCTACCAGAAATAATCCATGCATCTGGTGATTCAGTATTTTCTACACGGAGACTTACATCTGTTTGCAACTCAGCAAGCAATCGTTCTTCTATTTTCCTAGCTGTTACAAACTTACCTTCTCTTCCTGCAAAAGGGCTATTGTTCACAAGAAATGTCATCTGTAATGTCGGCTCATCAATTCGTAACACCGGTAACGCCTCTTCATGATCAAACGGACAAACTGTTTCACCTACATTGATGTCCTCCATTCCAGACACTGCAACAAGGTCTCCAGCTTTTGCTTCATTAATCTCAATGCGCTTCAACCCCGAAAAACCGAACATCTTTGTCACACGAAACTGCTTCACAGATCCATCAAGTTTCATAAGAGATACTTGTTGACCAACTTGCATAGTACCTCTAAATACTCTACCGATACCTATACGTCCTACATAGTCATTATAGTCTAATAATGCCACTTGAAATTGAAGTGGCTCATCACTATTATCAATTGGGGCAGGAATGTATTTAAGAATTCCTTCGAATAATGCCTTCATATCTTCATCTTGTTTTTCAGGGTTTGTACTTGCAGTACCATTAATCGCTGAAGCATATACCACTGGAAAATCAAGCTGTTCTTCATTTGCTCCAAGCTCAATGAATAAATCAATCACTTCGTCAACAACCTCTTCTGGTCGTGCGAAATCTCTATCTATTTTATTAACAACAACAATTGGTGTTAAATTCTGCTCAAGTGCTTTTTTCAAAACGAATCGAGTCTGTGGCATACACCCTTCGTAAGCATCTACAACGAGTAACACACCGTCAACCATTTTCATAATACGTTCAACTTCTCCACCAAAATCAGCGTGACCTGGTGTATCTAATATATTTATTCGACAATCATTATAATTAATCGCAGTATTTTTAGCTAAAATAGTTATACCACGCTCGCGCTCCAAATCATTTGAATCCATGGCACGGTCTTCAACTTGTTCATTTACTCGGAAAGTACCTGCTTGTTGTAATAATTTATCAACGAGCGTCGTTTTTCCATGATCAACATGGGCAATAATCGCTATATTTCGTATATCTTGACGAATAGTCAACGTCTTCAACTCCTAAATTTGATGTTCATATTTTACCTTGACAAAAAACCAACTAGGCTATTATATCACATTCATAGTAGAAAAGATGGATATTTTTCTGTACACTAAAGGTGTAAGTATTATTTAAGCTCAATTTGAGACTTTTAATTGGGGGTTTTTTAACGAATATGAAAAAACTCAACCTCACTATGTTATTATTCGCTATTCTCGCAACTATTTGCATCATGTCTGTCGGAATATTTATTGCTGAACAAAATATTATTGGTATTATTACAGCAAGTATTAGTTTTGTTATAGCAATGGGGTTTGGATTCGTGACAAAGAAGAAAATGCGTGAGCAAGGAAGGTTATAACGGAAGACTTATGCTCCTACTATCGGTTTTGACAAGCTTTAAACAAACCGAAATTAGAGTCCATTCCACCCAAACGACTAATAACGGAACGGGTGGAATGGAGTTGAGGCTATATGATTGAATATGTGAACGTTCAATTAACAACTAATTATTTGCAATCGTGTTAATAAGACCATTGGACAGGCCTCATTCACGTAATGTAGATTTAACCCTCATTCAGTTTATACTTTTGCAAAATTCTGTTATGTAAGTTGATACTACTTGCAAATATACTATTCTCTTCTAGAAATGAAATTTCTTCTCCTTTTACTGTTGTTACAACTCCACCTACCTCACTTAATATTACAACACCTGCAGCGAAGTCCCAAGGTGACAACCTCATTGTAATGTATCCATCTAACCTTCCAGCAGCAACATACGCCATTTCTAGCGCAGCAGAGCCATAAGAACGCGTCCCTCTTGCGTCTTTTACGATCGGAGATAGAATAGCATGATCAATGCGCCAATTTTCTGTTACCCAAGTAGCATTGATTCCAATGATTGCTTCATGGATTGGCGTGTCTTTCAACGGTGATAACAAGATGTTATTTATATATGCACCATGACCTTTTCTTGCATGAAAAAGCTCATCACTAACAACATCATAAATAAGACCGATCATACCTACGCCATTTTCATAAATGCCTATTGAGATGCAAAAATTTCTTTGCTGATGCACGAAATTAATCGTCCCGTCAATAGGATCAATAATCCAAACAGTACCATTCAATGTTTTAACTTCATTACCAAATCCTTCTTCACCTAACACATAATGAGTAGCGTATTTACTGTTAATTTTTTTAATAAAAAATTGCTCTATTTCTCGATCAATATCAGTCACTAAATCATTAGGATTTGATTTTGTATGTATACCTACTTGTTTCGTAAACGAATTGCGTATAACAATACCAGCTTCTTTGATCCACTTCTTCGCGGTTTGATCTATCTCGTCCCAATTGTTACTCATTAAGAGCTGCCTCCCTATTTCATTAGTATAACTTTTACAATTCAGCATACAGAAAACACAAGCTTCATTCAAGCTTTACTTAAACTGTACAAGAAAAACACCAACAGTTATACTAATTGGTGTTTTTCTATGGCTGTTTTTTACTTGATTGTAGCTACTCCAGCTAAGAATTAACTCGGCTAAAGCGTGTAAACTTAGCCCCTATTATTCTTTAAACACGGGAAGCCGTTTAACATTCTACTTATTTGGTTAAAAGATAACAACTGAATTTAACAACAGAGCCTTTATTTAAACCATCCTAGTGACAATAATTCTTCTCGTATTTGTTCTAGTCGCTTTAAACACTCATTTTTTTTAGGTACATTTTTTTCCACAATGGCTTCATAAAGTGTCGACAACTCATAATCTAATTCCAACCGTAAAACCGCTAATCGCTGTTCACTATCACTACGCTTCAAAGATTTCATTACTTGTTTCAAGTAAATGCACCCCCTCGGTTTTTACTGTTAGTACCCACTTCAGAATGACTATATTTGAATTTGTTGTTATATCTTTATGTTGAGCTAGATGTCTATGGAACAAAAATGTGTGTAGACCCATTATGTTAGATAGAATTTGTATACAAGATTTATGGTAAAATAAGATTTGTTATAAATTCTCGAATGAAGATATTTTTTAAGGAGTGTAATTATGAATTTTCAAGGCTTTTCAGCAGATGATTTTGATACTTTTATGATTCCTGAATTAGATGATCGAATGACAGCGATAAAGCAATTAATTAGGCCAAAATTTGAATTTATTGGCACCCATTTTGTCCCTTCTCTTACAACGCTAACTGGGAATGAGATGTTTTTTCATGTGGCCAAACATGCTCGTCGAACTAAAAACCCACCTAATGATACTTGGGTAGCTTTTTCAAGTAATGCAAGAGGATATAAAATGCTACCACACTTCCAGGTTGGCCTGTGGGGGAGTCATTTATTTATCATATTTGCAGTTATCTATGAGTACCCATACAAGGAGAACTTAGGAATAATACTTGAAGAACAATATCGTGAGCTTAAAATTCCTAACAACTTTGTCTGGTCAACAGATCATACAAAACCTACTGCCACAGCTCAAGAAAATTTAACTGATGAGCAAATACTACATATGTTTAACAGGCTACAAACGATCAAAAAGGCAGAAATATTATGCGGAGTTCATATTGACAAAGATGATGTGATAAATATGAATGACAAACAGTTACTTAACATCATTGATACCACTTTTAAAACGCTTATGCCGTTGTATGAATTAGCAACGTCATCATCCACCGTTCTTTCAAAATAATGAAGATAAAATAATAGTTTGAAGTGTGCTTGTGAACTTTTAGCTTCGGCTTTTTGCCAAACACAACTGTAGATGCTTGGCCCCATAGCAAAGTATTTATAGGGCCAGGCAATATTTACAGAAAAGGTGATAATTTTTTATAACTTTCCTAGTTGTTCCAATAAACAAAAATATTAACAACAAGAGAGAGCCTTACATTTTAATAATGGCATCATTTGTAATAGCTTCTTTCGCCTTTTTAACTGTATGGTATGAGGAGTACCCACTGATTTCTTCAAATTCTTTACATAATTTTTTTTCTTCAGCTTTACTCGGTACAACTTTTTTAAATACTCGATACGCTTCCATAAGCGTTTCTTTTGCAATGCCTTTTTCATAGGCATGTTCGATTGTCTCGAAAAACCTTACTACATCAACAATTTCATTCGTGTTCCAATCATAAGATATTGGATATTGATAATCCAATGGTATTCCCCCTTAATGTTAATCAAGTTAGCCTATATTAGTTTCCCCATGTTTTTCGAATTTGTTCTGCTTCATTAATAATACGATCAAAAAGTTCACTTACTGTGGGAGAATCGTTTATTAGACCCATCACTTGACCAGCCCATGCAAAACCTTCTTCGGTGTTCCCTTCATATATATAACGTTTATTTGCGGACCCACTTATGAAATCCTTTAATTGATCATAGTCACCATTTGCCCGCTCAAGCTCAACAATTTTTTTTGTCCAATTGTTTGAAATAGCTCGTGCTGGCGCCCCTATGGATCGTTTTATCACTGTTGTCCCATCCTCTGTTCCTTCTATGAGAGCCTGCTTATATACTTGATTAGCATGAATACATTCTTGCGTAGCAATAAATCTTGTACCCATCTCTATTCCTTCTGCACCTAAACTAAGTGCAGCCATTAATCCCCGACCATCGCCTATTCCACCCGAGGCAATAACTGGTATAGACACAGCGTTAACTACTTGTGGAATTAAAACGATCGTTCCTGTATCATTTTTCCCTAAATGCCCTCCACCCTCTTGTCCAACTACCATAACGGCATCTGCACCTAATTGCTCCGCTTTAATTGCCTGCCTTCGAGCTGCTACAAGAACAAGTTTTTTGACATCTACACCTTTTAGTTGTTCAAATATTGGTGTTGGATTTCCACCAGTCAATGAAATAACAGGTACTTTTTCGTTTATTGCCACATCAAGCATATGTGAATAACTTCTTCCGTGTTGACCAATGGCAAAATTAACTCCGAATGGTTTATCTGTTCGTTCTCTAACCTTATCTATCTCTTTCTTTAACTCTTCAGGAGTTTGTAATGACATCGCTGTAATCTGGCCTAACCCACCAGCATTACTTACAGCAGCTGCTAAGTCAGCATAAGCTAAATAAGCTAACCCCCCTTGAATAATGGGATATTTAATTCCTAATAGTTTTGTTATCTTTGTATCCCAATTCAAATGAACACCTCCTATAAATCCCTGTACAATAATTATTTCGCTTTTTATAGGGCAAAATCCTTTAACATAGCATAACTACGCAATAATATTATATTAGAAAAGTGACTTCATTAAAAAACAAAGTTTCTTTTAGTAGGGCTCTTTTCGTACACTTTGTTGTTTTGTTATCAAATTAGCATCATAAAAAGTGGCTTTACATTGCTAGTCACCGTTACACACCAGAAAAGATGCCACGAACGTTAGTAATTTCGTGTTGAATTGCTATTACGAAAAGCAACATTTGATGCGGAAAAGCCTTAAGTAGGGCTCTTTTCGTACACTTTGTTATATTGTTATCAAATTAGCATCATAAAAAGTGGCTTTACATTGCTAGTCACCGTTACACACCAGAAAAGATGCCACGAACGTTAGTAATTTCGTGTTGAATTGCTATTACGAAAAGCAACATTTGATGCGGAAAAGCCTTAAGTAGGGCTCTTTTCGTACACTTTGTTATATTGTTATCAAATTAGCATCATAAAAAGTGGCTTTACATTGCTAGTCACCGTTACACACCAGAAAAGATGCCACGAACGTTAGTAATTTTCGTGTTGAGTTGCTATTACGAAAAGCAACGTTTGATACGAAAGCAGCCTATTTAATTACAAACAAGCCTAAGCACTTTTTATGCCTTTGTGTCCTATCAAGAAAAATAACACTGTATGTGTACTATACCATTACTAAACCAGGGCTATTAACATTAAGTTTTTTGTTCAGATGGTTAACAAGTACCTTTAAATTTCTAATGACTGATAGTACTATGCAACCCTTTCATAAAGTGATATAATTCTTGTGTTTTATGTAAAAACTAATAACTTATCATTAAAAGCTCTTTTCGTAAACTTGTTGCTAATCTTTCTATAAAACAGAACAACCCAATTCATAATAGTCTATAAGAGTGCCACGACCTGCAGTTGTACATGTTTATATATATTAGTACGAACAATAACATTCCATGCGAAAATAGCTTATTAAAAGAGGTGCCATATAAAGTTGTCCCAAAATAAAACACCATTATTTACTGGTTTAGTAGATCATTCTAAAAAAAATCCTCATCAATTTCATATTCCTGGACACAAAAAAGGAAAAGGTATTGAACCAGAGTTTCGCTCATTTATAGGTGATAATGCGTTTTCCATTGACTTAATTAATATTGAACCACTTGACGATTTGCATCAGCCAAATGGAATGATTAAGCAGGCTCAACAATTGGCTGCTGAAGCTTTTCACGCAGATTACACATTTTTTTCTGTTCAAGGTACAAGTGGAGCAATTATGGCTATGATAATGTCAGTATGTGGACCAGGAGACAAAATCATCGTGCCACGTAATGTTCATAAATCAGTTATGTCAGCAATTGTGTTTTCAGGTGCTATACCGATATTTATACACCCTGAAATTGATAAGAATTTGGGTATCTCTCACGGTATAACCGTAGATGCTGTGTCAAAAGCATTGGAACAGCACCCAGATGCTAAAGGTGTCTTTGTAATTAATCCCACATATTTTGGAGTGGCTGCAGATTTACAAGGTATCGTTGAAGTGGCTCATGAACACAAAGTGCCAGTATTAGTTGATGAAGCTCATGGAGTTCATATTCATTTTCATGAAAAGTTACCCTTATCCGCAATGCAAGCTGGAGCAGATATGGCAGCAACGAGTGTTCATAAGCTTGGGGGATCAATGACTCAAAGTTCTATACTGAATATAAAATCCGGACTCGTTTCGGTGAACCGTGTTCAAGCTATTTTAAGCATGCTTACAACTACGTCAACATCTTATTTATTGCTAGCTTCTTTGGATGTTGCTAGGAAACAGTTGGCTACTGAAGGACATGGATTAATAGAAAAGTCCATCGCACTTGCAGAAAAAACCAGAGCGTCCATTAATAAGATACAGCATTTATATTGTGTCGGACATGAAATTGTCGGTACAAAAGCGACATTTGACTATGACCCTACCAAATTGATAATTTCTGTAAAAAATTTAGGGATTACTGGACATGACGTTGAAGTTTGGCTAAGAAAACATTACAATATCGAGGTTGAATTATCTGACCTATACAATATTTTATGTATTATCACTCCTGGGGATACTGAAGATGATACAGAAATATTGTTGCGAGCATTACGCCATTTAGCAGATGAATTTTACCATCAAGCAAAATCAACAATGCCAACTACGGTGTTGTTACCCGATATACCATTATTAGCGCTATCCCCTCGAGATGCTTTTTATGCAGAAACTGAAATTGTTCCTTTTGAGGAGTCTGCTGGAAGAATTAGCGCTGAATTTATTATGGTGTATCCTCCAGGAATTCCAATTTTCATTCCTGGGGAAATAATAACAAACGATAACCTTAAATACGTAATAAAAAACCTAGAGGCAGGCTTACCTGTTCAAGGCCCTGAAGATAATCATCTACATTCACTAAGAGTCATAAAAGAGCATAAAGCTATACGCTAAACTGAGGCAAGAAACACTAGCAAATGCACTATACAAACAAGCATATACAAAATAATGGGTTCGGTTGATAGGGAGAAAAATACTAAAACGAATCCATATTACAACCTAACTATCAATTTTTTTAAAGTAAATTAACCATATGAAATAGCAAATAAAAGAGGCTGGGACATAACTAGCCTCAAAAATAAAAAAGGTGAATTTGAGTGAGCTCAAATTCACCTTTTTTCTATTTAGAGTGGTAGGGCCTCTATTACCTTATTTGTTGGCAGTGATTTTGTTTAAATTCACAGCCATTAACGCAATGCCCATTTCGTTTTCCACCTTCGATTTTCCACGTACAGAAAATCGAGAGAAACACAAATTCGCCTTCAAAAATCCAAAAACTGGTTCCACATCGATTTTTCGTTTTCGATAGATGGCACTCGTTTTCTCTTCTGAAAGCTTCGCTCTTACATATTCTTTTTGCTGTTCCCATTTTTCATTCACCATTAGTTTTCGATTGTTGCCTTCTTTTGCTTTTGTACATAATGAACGGAATGGGCATGAGGAACAGTCTTCACACTCGTAGACTTTGAACTTCCGTTCAAATCCTGTACGGTCATTGCGAATAGAATGATATTGAAATTGAAGGCTCTTTTGATTAGGACATGTATATGTATCTGTTTCCTCGTCATACTCCCAATTGTCGGGATTAAATGTGTTTTGTCGGTACTTTTTCTTTTGTTCCTTTAAATATAAGTTATACGTAATAAGCGCTTCTCGTTTTCTATTAGAAAGGATATCATTATAGTTCTGTTCACTACCATAACCTGCATCTGCAACAATGTGGTTCGGTAACTCGAAATAATGTTGCTCAATTTCATCTAAAAATGGAATTAATGTACGTGTATCTGTTGGGTTTGAAAACAAACTATAGGCAAGTGTGTATTGACCTTCCGTTGCGATTTGTACATTGTAACCAGCTTTCAATTGTCCGTTTTTCATATAATCATCTTTCAT